>SKRY01000202.1 GCA_007118235.1 Candidatus Hydrogenedentota bacterium
ATGATGTGGGTGTACACATCGCCCGCGGCGGGGCCATCCCCGGGCTCCAGCAGGTTCTTGAGCCACTCATCCTGCCGAATGTCGCCTTGCAGCGTCTCGAACCACGGCCACCTATCCGTGATGGGGTTGCCTTCCCAATCCTTCAGCCCCACATCGGGCGGACCCTCGAAGTTTTGGCTGTTGTCCAAACCAATAAGCAACAGATAATCGGCGAAGTGGAGCGCTCCATAGCCCCCCTTGCCGAAGCCTTCCCGCACATGATCCGGATCCATATTGGGATGGTCTGGGTTGAACTCGCTGTAGAAGCCTTCGCTGCTGTAGGGCCAGTGGAACAGCAACTGCATCCAGTTGCCCGCGACAAATTGGGGATACCCCGGCTCGGACATACCCGTTGCCACGCAGGCCGGCCAGCGGATGTGATTGCGCTGACCGGTTTCGTGATTGCCCAGGATGCCTACATGCGGAATGATGAGGTTTTCAAAGAGCTGTCCATCGATTTCCTTATCGTAAAGAAAATATCCGTCCTGGGGATTATAGAGATAATCCAGGTACGTAGCCCATCGGTCCGCGCTGCTCGACGTGATCTCGCCCTCGCAGTTCACGAAGTCACCCGCCACAACGAACATATCCGGCTTCTGCGCCGCCACCTTCCGGGCGTTGGCGTGGGCGGCGTCGTTCCAGCCCGGTGATTGATGGTCCGCCGTGAACACGATCCTCACCGGCCGTTCGTCCAGGCTGGAAGGCATGGTGCGAAACCGAAACACGGCGCCATCGTCCGCGACTTGGTACTCATAGACCGAGCCAGGCTCCAAACCCGTGAGAATGGCTCGGTGAATCAACTCGTCTCTGTGCCAGAACTCGAACGACTCGGCTTGCGCGACGGCCCAGTCAGACTCGTTGGGATGGATCCGGCGGTAGCGCAAGACACCGTCCAGCGCGGAATCCGCCTCCGGCATGGCGTGCCAGTTGATGACCATGGCCGTGGTGGCGTCGTAGTCCTCATCGGGGTAGCCCTTGTCACCGGTTTCGGGATCGTACATGCCCCGGTTCGACCCGTCGGCGAATTCCGTATAGGTGCGCAAGGCGTCATTCTCGCCTAGCTCCATGGCCATGGCGCCGTGGTGCGCCAGCAACGCCAGCGCCGCGCCGCTCATCGTGAGTAGCGCCTTCAGGGATAACTTCGTAACGCGCATAGGAGACCTCCTTGCACCCGGCGGGCATGCGCCGCCAAGCTTGGTTTCTTGGTCATGATTTGGGGCTTTGCGCCCGTAGCCTTGCGTAATAGCGTCATGGTATCACGCGCTCCCCCGTGAATTCATATTGGCTATGCGAAAAGAGGCAAATACGCTCCGCTTCCCGCGAAGCCTATCGATACTGATTCTCTCAACACCCACGCGGCGCGCTGTCATTCCTAGGCGGACAAGCGCTTGGCTCGATCGAAGGCCGTGGCCACGCGGGATCGCAAGATATGGCGGTGGCCGTCTCATAAGGAAACGCGTCCATATAATGTGGCCATCCTGAATTTTTCCACAACTAGTGATACATCTTGGGCCAAAACGCTTGATTTCCAAACGTGGATTCGATAAGGTAGACGCACCCCGACGGGATACAGCGCCTGGGGATATGGGAAGCTGGTTTGCAATTCATACGGAGGGAAAGATCTTGACGGGGATGGTTCGCGCTTGCGAGGAGAGAACACGGATTTCGTTCAGCGGCGGAGAGGGTGGACGGCGTTTGCCGGTGCGCCGGCGGCGTCGTTGGCGTTTGGCGGCCTTCGCCGTGGTGATGGCATGTGCGCTTACCGTCGCCTTTAGCCTCGGGTTTGGCAGCCGTGACGAGCGGGCCGTGCGGGTGATGGGCGACGAGTTTCTCACCAGTTTGGCGGCGGGCAATATCCCGGCCGCCATGGCCCGCTTCGAAGAAGGCGCGATGGGGGCGCCACTTATTCAGTCCGAACGTTCCCGGCTTGGGCTGCCCGAGAGTAACCCGGCCAGTCATCCCGAGGCGAGGGCGGAACGGCAGCGCCAATTGGAGCGGGTCCGGCGGGAATTGGAGGCCGATGGGGTAGCCTGGGACAAGGTCCGGCCCTTGGCTTTTGGCGGCGCGCAAGCCGAGGTGTTGGCTCCGGATGTCATGCGGCGAGCCGCCGTGGCCGTGACGGGCAATATCTACTTTAGTTCGGGCGGCCGCGTTTACCTTATCGAAGTTTCCGCCAAACGGTGCGGCCGCCACTACATCATGACCGAGTTGTGGCAATGGAAGCGTCTGGACGGCGGTCACACCGATCTTCAGGAGCACGCCCTGCAAGAATATCTGACGTTCAAGAACGACAACCCCGCCTCCCCCGATCCGGCGATCGTCGCTCAACCCCAGTTCATCTTCACGGCCTTGTAGCAGGGGCCGCCGGGCGTTCGTCCCTCGGCCAGCCCCTTGATTAGGGGGCTGGCGCCTGGCCTTGAGAGTTGGTCTTGACGGCGAACATGGAGGTGTTCTCCGTCTCTTCGCGGAAGATCCATCCCGCCGCGATGTATCCGCCGTCCTCCGTTGGCTGTACGTCGAAAGCCGATGTGTGCAGTCCCGGGCCGCCGTGCATCCGTTCCCATTGCCGCGCGCCTTGGGCATTCGTTTTCCAGAGATATAGCCACAGCCGCCCTTCGTCCAGATCCTCCGTGTAGCCCGCGGCGGCATAGCCGCCATCCCCGGTTTGCCGTACTGCGTTGGCGCTGGCTTCTCCGCCGCCACTGAAGGACGCTTCCCATTCGAGTGCGCCGTTGGCGCGCGTCTTGACCAAATGCGCGGCGCGGCCGCCCGAGCCATTGGATTCCGTCCATCCCGCCATGATGTAGCCGCCGTCCCCGGTTTGCTGGACCGAGTTGGCGAGGTCATCGCCGCTTCCGCCATGGGTGATGTCCCATTCGACGGCGCCAGAGGCGTTCGTCTTCACCAAATACATGGACCGTCCCCCTGGACCGAACGAGGTGGTCTGGCCCGCCATGATGAAGCCGCCGTCGCTGGTCTGTTGGATCGCCCAGGCGCGGTCGTCCCCGGAGCCTCCGTAGTGGTTGTGCCATTCGATATTTCCGCCGGCATCGGTCTTCACCACGTACATGCGGGGGGAAGCCACGAAAGAACCCGTCACCCCTGCTAGGACGTAGCCGCCGTCCAGGGTTTCTTGAACGGCGAACGCGCGGTCGTCGAAGCGTCCGCCATACGTGTTTTCCCACTCTATCTCGCCTTGGGCATCCGTCTTGATCAGATAGACGGAATCTCTGCCGGGTCCGAATGAGTCGGTGGTTCCCACGATGATATAGCCGCCATCGCTGGTCTGCTTGACGCCGGCCGCCTCATCCGCGCCGTCTCCCCCGTATGTGCGTTCCCACTGCGTGAACCCGCGCGCATTGAGCTTGACGAGGTATGCGGCGCTCTCCCCGGGACCGAAGGAATCCGTCCGCCCGGCGAGGATGTATCCGCCATCGGCCGTTTGGGCAACGGCGAAAGCGGCGTCAGCCGCCTCGCCGCCATAGCTGCGGGTCCACGGCCGGACCGTCTCCGAATCGGCGGGGCACCCCACGAGCGCCAACGCCAGCAGCGGCGCCAGCGCCCATAGAGCCGCGGCGATCGTTCTGTTTAGCATGGTTGGTTCTCCCCTGAAAACGCCTGGTTTCGGCGCAGGACGCGCGAACGCTGGCTGTTGGGATTGCGCACCGTTCCACGCTGCGCTATGCTATACACCATGAATCGTGATTCATCACCACTTGCCGCCTTGTTTCCCGAGGTGCGCCGCCGCATTCTGGAGCGCCTGATGCTGGAACCGAACCGCTGGTGGTACCTCAGCGACTTGGCGTCCCATCTCGGGCTTCGGCCGTCGAGCCTGCAACGCGAACTCGCCAACCTGTCCGGAGCGGATATTCTGGAGCGGCGCCGCGATGGCAACCGGGTGTATTACCGGGCGCATCCCCATTGTCCATTCACAGCCGAGCTTCAGGGGTTGTTTCTGAAGACGGCGGGATTGGATACCTGCATCGCCGCCATGCTCGCTCCCTATGAAAAGGATATCATGTTTGCGTTTGTATATGGCTCCTTGGCGAGGGGCGAGGTGGAAGCCACCAGCGACGTGGACCTGATGATCATCGGCGGCGTGCGGCTGGCCGCGCTGGCCCGGCCCTTGCGCGAGGCCGAGAAACGCCTCTCGCGCTCCATACATCCGGTGGTGTTCTCGTGGGAGGAATTCGCCGGGAAGGCCAAGCAAGGCAACCATTTCGTGACCACGGTGCTGAAAGGGGACAAGGTGTTCGTGCAAGGTAGCGAGGATGAGCTGGCGAAAGCTGTTGAAAGAGCGGCGCGTTAAGCCTCACGAGACGAGCCGCCAGGAGCTGGATGACCTGCGCGCCCTTGTGGAGCGGGACCTGGCCGATGCGTCCTTGCCCGGACTTTCTCCCGACCGGCGTTTCGCAACCGCCTACAATGCCGTGCTCCAAACCGCCAAGATGGTTATTGCGTGCGAGGGCTACCGGGTGGCCGGGCTTGGCCATCATCAGATGACCTTCGAGGTTATTGAACTGGCTATGGGACCTCATGTGGCCGATCTCGCGGACTACTTCGACACGTGCCGGCGCAAGCGCAATCTTGTGGACTATGATATGGCCAACGTGGCCAGTGAAACCGAGGCCCAGGAACTACTCGAAGAAGCCAGGAAGTTCCGCGACATGGCCGAGGATTGGATCGCCCATCACTATCCCCGCTTCGCGCGCACCGGAGATGTGTGACCAACCCGTCCCCATTCTCGGCGGAAAATGCCTAAACGCGTCCTTATTTCACGTTGCTCCGCCGCCGGTAAGCGTGGAACGCTGCCGCGCCCAAGCCCAAGAGCAGGATGACCACGGTCTCCGGTTCCGGAACGACCTCCAGTGGTCTCTCCGAACGTGCGGGCGGCAGCGTGGGACCCTTTGGCGGACCTGGCTCGATATCGGGGGGACGCTCGGGAAAGCCCGGCGCCGCGATCGGCATACTGGGCCAGATAGGAGGCCACCAGAAGCCGCGGCCCCGGCGGCCGGAGCCAGCCGTCACCAGCTCGATCGCATGGATTCCCAATCCGGCGAACATGAGTCCCTCGGCCCCTCCCCGGCCGAACAAGATCATGCCGCCAGGGCCATAATCCACTTCAACAACGAGATCGTTGAAATCCTTGTTGCTCCCATCGACGGGAGTGGCTTCCCAAGCCAGCAACAGCTTCCCAAACTCCGGCGCTCGATACACGGCTAGTTGCGGCTGACCGGCATGCGGCTCCTCCTGCAGCGCCGGCTCGCTGAACCACGTGTGGTATAAATCAAGGGGAGTGGCGTGAAAGCCAATGGAGAAATCAAGCGGCAGCGTTTCCCGGTACTTCTCCCGTTCAAGCATACCCCAATCCGTTACCCGGAAGAGGGTTTCCCGCTCAATCTCGCCGTTTGTGCGGGTGTAGTAGCCAAACTCGTGATCACTCTCGTGAAACCGCGCCACGGCCTCCACGGCGCCGCCACGGCGGCCCACGGCGAAGAGCTGGGCATTCTCCAGGCGGTAGTCCTCAAGCTCAAGATTGCTCACGTAGTCCGTACCATAGTGCTCATTCCAAATCTCGAACAAGTTGAGCTGCTCATCTCCGGAGGTCCAGGGTTCGGACGGAATCACCCCCGAAGCCAAAGCTACCGCTAGCATGACCGCCGCAATACTTGATGTCATAAGAAGAAACACCTCCTAACGAAATTGAGACTAAGCCGGCCGCACCCAAACTGAGTGTAGCAACCTTCATGCCACACACAGAGTAGGCGTATACGGGGCCGCCCTCCCGCTAAATTGCGTAACAACGCCGCCGTTTAGCCACGATAAGCCGAAGGTATGTTGTTTTCAAGACAGACAAAGTGTTTAGCGTGTATGGTCAGTGTTTGATATTTCTTGTCGATTCTGACAAAGAACTGTTCAGGATCCAATGAATTCGAGCCAAGCTCGTCCCGGAAGGCATTGTTGATACCCTATTCGAGGTGGTCTCGCATACCTTTATTGTACACGATTACGTGACCAGCATGGCGTCCCCGTAGGAATAGAACCTGTACCGCTGTTCCACGGCGTGGCGATACGCCGCTAGAATGAGTTCCGCCCCCCCAAACGCGCATACCAGCGCCAGCAGGCTCGAACGAGGCAAGTGAAAGTTCGTCAGCAGCAGGTCGACGCCCTGAAACGTATACGGCGGATAGATATAGCAGTTGGTCACGCCACTCCCTGCGCGGAACCGGCCCTCGGGGCAGCAGGTCTCCAAGACGCGTGTTGTCGTGGTCCCGATGGCGAGGATCCGTCCGCCTTGTTCGCGGACGGCGTTGAGTTGGGCGGCGGTTTCCCCGGGGAAGTCGTAATCCTCCGCCTCGACCGCATGTTCGGCCAGGTCGTCGCTTTGTATCGGCCGGAAGGTTCCGTATCCCACATGGAGGGTGACCCGCGCCGTTTCCACCCCCTTGGCCGCCAATGCCTCAAAGACGCGCTCCGTGAAGTG
>SKRY01000029.1 GCA_007118235.1 Candidatus Hydrogenedentota bacterium
GCGTATTTCAACGTAAGGAAGTCGCCCGCTTTCCCTTCGAAACGCCTCAGGCCCAGATACCGGCCAATACCATGGTCCTCGTGAACGATGTAATCGCCGATCTTGAGGTCGCCAAACGCGGTGAGCGCGCTGCCCGCTTCGAAGCGGCGGCGTTTCCGGCGCACATAGTGTCGGCCGAAAAGCTCGCGTTCGCTGAGAATGGCTAGGTTGTCCTGTTGCGATACGAACCCCGCTTGGAGTTGGCCCAATTCAACGCGCAGATCGAACTTATCTTCTCCAGGCCGGTAGCCGCGCTCCTGCAACAGCTCAAGCAGGCGCCGGCGTTCGCCCGAATTGTTGCAGAACAACACCACCGAATAGCCGCGCTGATCCCATTGCTCAAGCTGCTTCCAGAATCCTTCGGCGTCTCCTTGCCAGCCCGAAATGGCGTGCATGGGCGCGTTGATCTGGACCACGCCATTCTCCGAGGCGTGCGGCATCTGCGCGACATGGACCCGCGTCCGCTCGGCGAGGTGCTTCTCCACTTCGTCCCACGAAAGGAAGAAGGGGCGATCGCCGAATTGTTCAGCGAGTAGCCCGGCCTCTTCCCGCAACGCCACGGGTTCATCCAAGACAATGAGCGTATCCGCGGGCAAGTAATCGGTGATGACCGCAAGATTCTGGGGATCTTGTCCCTGGCTGGTGAGGAGGGCTTTCTCGGAGCGCGGCAAAATCGTGATGGATTCGGTGTGCTCAATGCTGCGTTGCGTCTCGGGCTCGAAACGCCGGATGGATTCGATCTCGTCGCCGAAGAATTCGATGCGGTACGGAAGCTCGGCCGAGACGGGGAATACGTCGAATATGCCCCCGCGCACGCTGACTTGGCCCCGTTGCTCGACCATCACTTCGCGGCTGTAGCCCAGTTCCACCAATTCCTCCGCCAACCCCTCGAGATCATACTCGTCGCCCACGCCAAGGCGCATGGTTTGGGATTCGAGCTGTTCCCGGCGGATGACGCATTGCAGAAGCGACCGTACCGGGGCGGCGGCGTATCGGCTTTCACCGGTGTGAAACGCTTCGGAAAGGCGTTGCAGCGTGTGCATGCGTTCCGCGACGATATCGTCGGACGGAGCCATGACGTCGGTGGGCAACACTTCCCAGGCGGGCAAGTGCATTGCCTGCTCGGCCCCGGCGAAGCTCATGAGGTCCTCGTGGACCGCCTCGGCTTCGATCCGCCCCCGCGTGACGATCAGCAGAGGCCGCTCCAAGGCTTGCGCAAGCTGCACGGCGAGAAGCGTCTTGGCGGATCCCCACAACCCCACCGCTTCGAAACGGCGGTGCTCTTCCTTGCGAATATGGCGCAGAATGGATGAAACGGCGTCGAGTGTTGGCAGTTCCATGGGCATGAAAAGCAAATCTCAGCAGGAGTGACGTGTAACTACACCAAAGTATAGCCAATCCCCGCGCGCGCTGTCGAATCGCTTTTTACCCGCAATCGCCGCGCAAGGACACTGCTTCAGCCTCCCACACCCCCCTCCAATGGGGAACCGTATCGCCGCCTTTCAGGCGGCTTATGCGCCAGCGAGATGCCGGCGGCGCGAATCATTCCCCCTTGGAAGGAGGCTGGGAGGATGTAAACAGGAGCCATATGACCTTATCCGGCGATAGCGCGCCTGGTCACGGGGAAGAAGCAACCCCATTACATCTTCTGCATCAGGGCGAGGAATTCCTGGTTGTTCTTGGTCTTCTTGAGCTTTTCCACGAGCAGTTCGTTGGCCTCGGTGGGGCTCAAGGGGCTGAGGATTTTCAGCATCAGCCAGATGCGTTGCAGTTCCTCCTCGGCCACGAGTAGCTCTTCCTTGCGGGTGCGGGACTTGTGGACGTCGATGGCGGGGAAGATGCGCTTCTCCATCAGACGGCGGTCGAGGTGCAGCTCCATGTTGCCCGTGCCCTTGAACTCTTCAAAGATGACGTCGTCCATGCGGCTGCCCGTCTCGATGAGGGCGGTGGCGAGGATGGTGAGGCTTCCGCCTTCCTCGACATTGCGGGCGGCGCCGAAGAAGCGCTTGGGCCGCTGTAGGGCGTTGGCGTCCACGCCGCCCGAGAGGACCTTGCCGCTGGCGGGGACGATCACGTTGTATGCGCGGGCGAGGCGGGTAATGGAGTCGAGCAGGATGATGACGTCCTTCTTGTGTTCCACCAAACGCTTGGCCTTCTCCAGCACCATCTCGGCGACTTGCACGTGGCGTTCCGGCGGTTCGTCGAAGGTGGAGGCGATTACCTCGCCCTTGACGGAGCGGGCCATGTCGGTGACTTCCTCGGGCCGCTCGTCGATGAGCAACACAATGACCGTGGCCTCGGGGTGGTTGACGCACACCGAATTGGCGATCTTTTGCAGGAGCACGGTCTTTCCCGTGAACGGCGCCGCCACGAGCAGGCCGCGCTGCCCCTTTCCGATGGGGGCCAGGAGGTCCATGATGCGCATGGAGATCTCCTTGGGATCGGTCTCGAGGTTCAGGCGTTCATCGGGGTGCAAGGGGGTCAGGTTGTCAAACAGGATGCGTTCCCGCGCGACATCGGGCGTCTCGTAATTGACCGTCTCCACCTTCAGCAGGGCGAAGTAGCGCTCCCCTTCCTTGGGCGGGCGCACATGACCTTGGACGGTGTCGCCCGTGCGCAGCCCGAACTTGCGGATCTGGGAGGGGGACACGTAGATATCGTCCGGCCCGGGCAGGTAGGAGTAGTCCCCCGAGCGCAGGAAGCCGAATCCGTCGGGCAGGATTTCCAGTGTGCCTTCTCCGTAGATGGCCCCCGCGTTTTCGATGCTGAATTGCAGGATCTTGAAGATCAGGTCCTGCTTCTTGAGCCCGCTGTAGTTCTCGATTCCCACCTTCCGGGCCATGTCCGTCAGCTCGGGAATCGTCATGCGCTTCAGGTCGACAATCGAGACTTCTTGCCCCTTGAACGGGGCCTGGCTGTTCTCGCCGCCGGCTTCGTTTGGCTGACCGTCGGCGGTTTGCGCCATCCTGCTGGAGCCGCCTTGCCGGCTATTGCGGGGGTAGCCCCTGTTTGGCGAGTTCATGGTGTTTCGTTTGACTCCCTTAACGCTCTTGCCTTTGTTTTGCGTCTTGTCGCCAGTACTCTTCTCAGGCATTAATCGTCCTCTCAAGAAACAATCCCGATTGTTGTCCTACATTTCCGGGGCTGGCGAAAATGCCAGACGCAGTGTCCCCGGTTCCAAAGGCGGCGCCCAAGCGCTGCCCGTCCTTCATGGATACACTCAATGCAATTCTTCCCAACTCGCCCCGGAACCCACCTCCACCAAGAGGGGCACATCCAGTTCCACGGCCCCTTCCATCACCGTCCGCATGATTTCGCCCACGGCTTCCGCCTCGTCTTCCGGCGCCTCGACAAGAAGCTCGTCATGCACCTGGAGCAGCATGCGGGCGTCCTTGTTGGTGAGTAGGGGATCGGCGCGAAGCATGGCGAGCTTGATGATATCCGCCGCGCTGCCTTGCACGGGCGTGTTGATGGCGGCTCGCTCGGCTCCGGCGCGCGTGGCCGCGTTGGAGTGGTGCAGCTCGGGCACGTAACGGCGCCGTCCCAACAGGGTGGTGACGTACCCCCGTTCCCTGGCTTGTTCAATTGTCGTGTCCAGCCAGTGCTTCACCCCCGGATACTGAGCGAAGTACTGGCCGATGAAGCGGCTGGCCTCGGCCGGCGTAATACGCAGGTTGCGGCCTAGCCCATACGGGCTGATGCCATAGATAACGCCGAAATTCACGGCCTTTGCCTGGCGGCGCATGTCGCTGGTGACCTCATCGGGCGCCACCCCAAAGACGCGCACCGCCGTGTCGCGGTGAATATCGCGGCCTTCTTCAAACGCCGCCTTAAGCCTTTCGTCTCCCGAGAGATGCGCCATGATCCGCAGTTCGATCTGCGAATAATCGGCGGAGACGAACTGGTAGCCTTCTTCCGGAACGAAGGCCCTCCGAATTTGCCGTCCAAACTCGCTGCGCACCGGGATGTTTTGCAGATTGGGATCGCTGCTGGAAAGCCGTCCGGTGGCGGCGACTGCTTGATTGAAGGAAGAATGGATACGGCCGGTTTCGGGGTGGACCAAGCGGGGCAGGGCCTCGACATACGTGCTTCGAAGTTTGTCGAGCATCCGGTATTCCAGAAGCAGTTCGGGGAGCGGATGCTCGCGCGCCAATTCCTCAAGGACTTCCACATCCGTTGAATACCCTGTCTTGGTCTTCCGGATGGGCTTGAGCCCCAGCCTGTCAAACAAGACCTCCTGAAGCTGCTTGGGAGAGTTTATCTGGAAAGGTCCGCCCGCGTGTTCGTGGATGGACGCCTCCAGCGACTCAAGCCGGTTGCCTATCTGCCGCCGAAGATCTTCAAATACCCCCTGGTCCACGGCGATGCCCGTCATTTCCATGCGGACGAGCACCTCAATGAGCGGCGCTTCTACGCCGTGGAACAATGATTCAACTTCCCGTTCACGTAAACGCTCCCGGAAAAGGCTTGTTAGCCGCCACGTAATGTCCGCGTCTTCACATGCGTAGGGCGTTGCGCTCGCGAGGGGGACTTTGTCGAAAGTGATTGCCTTGGCGCCCTTGCCGATGACATCGGTCAAGGGGAGCATCTTTCGTTTAAGGTAGTGGAGGCTAACTTCAGTTAGATTATGGCGCATCCGGGAGGGATCTGTCAAATACGATGCAACCATCGTATCCATGGTCACTCCCGCGAGATCGGTCCCCGCCCGGCGCAGCACGATCCAGTCGTACTTGATGTTGTGGCCCGACTTCTCCACGTCCGGATCGCGAAGCAGGGGATCCAGCAGCTTCAAGGCGCGCTCGCGATCCATCCCCGTCACCATCTCTCCGTTTTCAAGCACCATGGCCTCGGGCGCGTGACCTACGGGGATGTAGTGACCGGTCTGGGCCTCGCAACTCACGGATATGCCCACCAATTCGGCGAACATGGGATGGGGGGAGGTTGTTTCCGTGTCGATGGCGAAGGCCCCGTTCTGGCGCAGGGTCTCAAGTAGCGCTTCCAGCTCCTCTTCCGTGCGCACCAATTGGTATACGGTTTGCTCTTCCTGGGCAGCCTCCGGGATGAGTTCGTCCAGCAAGGAATGGAATTCCAGTTTGGCGAGGACGGCGGCGAGTTTGTCCTGGTCCCACTCCGCGCGGCGGCATTGCTCGGGGCGCCAATCGAGTTCCACATCAGTATCCAGGGTCACAAGCTCCCGGCTCAGAAACGCGTTGTCCTTGTCCGCGGCGATTTTTTCTTTCTGTTTTCCCTTGAGTTGGTCCAGGTTTTGGTACAAATTGTCGAGCGTTTCAAATCGTTGCAGGAGGGATTTGGCCGTCTTCTCGCCAATGCCGCGGACTCCCGGCACATTGTCGGATGTATCGCCGATGAGGGCCATGGCGTCCACCACCCGTTCCGGCGGCACGCCGTAGCGTTCCTGGACTTCCTTGGGGCCGTACCAGGCGCCGGCATCGCCCTTGTAGGGGTCATACACCGCGATGCGCTCTCCCACGAGTTGGAGGATATCCTTATCCCCCGTGACGATCACCACGTCCATTCCTTGCGCCTCGCCTTGGCGCGCGAGGGTGGCTATGACGTCGTCGGCTTCCACGCCATCCACCCGCAACAGGGGGATATTGAACGCGTCGAGCACTTCATCGATGAGCGGTAATTGCGCGATGAGATCATCGGGCATGGCGTCGCGTGTGGCCTTGTACTCCGCATAGCGCTCATGCCGGAAGGTCTTTCCGGGAGCATCGAAGATCGCGGCCATGTAGGCGGGCTCGTTTTCCCGGAGCAGCTTAAGGAGCACGCGGGTGAATCCATAGACGGCGTTGGTGGGTTGACCCTCGGAGTTAGTGAGGTTGCGGATGGCGAAGTAGGAACGATACGCAAATGCCGACCCGTCCAACAAGAACAAGCGTTCAGACATCGGACCCCCTTGTGGCGGCTTCTAGCACGCCCGCCGCTGCTTTCCGGGATGCGCCCGTCTCTCCGAGCTTTTCCCGTAATCGGGCGTATTCCGCTAGGACGCTGGCCCGGCGGGGCGTATCACCTAGAATCTCCAACGCCGCCGGCGCCACGTTTTGAACGGAAGCTTCCCCTTGTACAAACTCCGGCACGATTCGTTTCTCCGCGAGGATATTCGCCAAGGCGATGTGCTCGACGCGCACCAGGCGCCGGGCGATCCAGAAACTAAGCGGGGAGACCTTGTAAACCACCACCATGGGTACCTGAAACAACGCCGTCTCCAAGGTGGCTGTTCCCGAAGCGACCAGGCAGAAACGGGCGGCGTCAAGCACTTCATACGTTTGGCCCACAGCCGTCTCCAGCGGAAAATCCCCAGCCGCCGCCCGGACTTGGGCCTCCCGCGCCGTGTCGACGCAGGGCGTGATGAAGCGGGCGTTGGGGTGCGCCTGCTGGATTTCCCGGGCCACCTCAAGCATGAGCGGCATCAGGCGGCGAA
>SKRY01000452.1 GCA_007118235.1 Candidatus Hydrogenedentota bacterium
GCGCCCCCCTAGCCCCTTCACAACGGGGTTCAGCGAGGTGCGCGAAGACGGTTCGTGGGTTGTCCCGCGGCGATTGGGTGGAACGAAGACAGCTTACTTACCCTTGAGTTCGACGGAGGCGCCCACCGCTTCCAACTTCTCCTTGAGCGCCTTGGCCTCGTCCTCGTCAAGATCCTCTTGCACCGGCTTGGGCGCGCCGTCCACCAGATCCTTGGCTTCCTTGAGGCCCAACCCCGTGATCGCGCGGACTTCCTTGATGACCTGAATCTTTTGAGCGCCCGCGGCGGTAAGGATAACGTCGAAGGCCGAGGGGCCTTCGTCGGCCGCGGCTGCTTCTCCGCCGCCCGCCGCCGGCATCGCGCCCATCATCATCGGCGCCGCGGCTTCCACACCGAACTTCTCTTCCAGGGCCTTGACAAGCTCGCTCAGTTCGAGCACGGACAGTTCCGCAACTTGATTGACAATTTGGTCCAGCTTTTCTGACATGGTTCGATTTGCTCCTTGATTGGCTTAAACCGCGCGGGATTTACGCGGCCTTCTCGTTTTCTTCTTTTTGTTTGCGTACTTGATCCAACACATTGACAAGATTGCGGGGAACGGCGTTGAGCACGCCCACGAAATTGCGCAACGGCGCGGCGACCGTGCCCGCGACCTGGGCGAGCAACACCTCGCGGGGAGGCAGGTCGGCCAAGGCTTCCAACTGCGCCTTGTCCACCACTTGCCCCTCCAGAATGCCGCCGTGGATGGCTACTAGCGGGACCGTCTTGCCATACTCCTTCAGAACCTTGGGGGACGCGACGGGATCCTCGCTAAAGGCCCAGGCGATGGGTCCATCCAAGTATTGCGCCGCTTCACCGTAGCCCAATTCATCGAGCACCCGCTTGGCCAGGGTGTTCTTATAAACCTTGAATCGTACGCCCTCTTGGCGCAGCTTGAGGCGCAACGCATTGGACTGCCCGGCCGTGATCCCAATGTACTTGGTCATTACGGCCACGGGATAATGCTCCAACCGCTCCTTGAGTTCCGCGACGGATGATTCCTTATCGATCCGTTTCAAATCGGCTCACCTCCTTCCAATCGAGATACAAAAAAAGCGCCGCCTGAAGACAGGCCGCGCGGGATTCATCTCGCTCACGATATACGCGCCCCCGCTTCCGGGGTGAACACCGGAAAACCGGCGATAGCGCGCTCCCACGTCTCGGCTGGCGAGTTTTAAGGCCCTAGCGGACCGCCTGCTGTCTTCGACGCGCAGGGGACATGTCCGTCCCAATGCGAATGCGACTATACCACGATTGAACGGCTCGGCGCAACTTCGTTGGAACGCGCATGGCCCCGGTCGCCTATCCAAGGAGAAACGACGGGGAACAGCCCCCTTGATCCCCTTCAGAATGGGCAACTCAGCAGCGCCTTCCAGATCGCCCGTCCAACCGCAAGAGGCCGGCGTGACGCGAGGTGACTCGCCGATTTGAAGCCGCTTTCCCCTTGTGGTAGAATTCGGCTGCTTCCATCAAGGACAAAACCAATGACACGACCTTACATTCCAATCGCTATTGTGCTAGTGTTATTCGCCGCTGGCGTCTTGACGGGGTGCGCCCGCGCCGCGCGCGACACCGCCGGTTTCGCCATGACGGATTCGGCCACCGTGAATGCCGACTTCGTGGATACGTGGGACGCGATGCGGGCCGAGCTGCGCCAGATGGGCTTCGACTTGTACACCAGGGACCTCCGCGGGCTGTTTGTCGCCTATGCGGACGAGCGGCGCGATTTCTTCGTACTGCCGCGCCGCACGCAACACACCTTTGTTCTGGAGGAAGAAGCCGGGGGGACGCGCATTACCGCCGAGACCATCGAGCAGGTCTACGGCGTCACGCTGCTCACCTATCCCGGGTGGCACGACCGCCCCGCCACGGATAACGCGGCGGCCCTTGAGGCCATGGACCGGGTCCAAGCCCGGCTCGAAGGCGAACCCGTGGAGCCCGATGGCGTGGAGACCCCTCCCCCATCCGGGTTCGAGGACCTCACGGATCCGCCCGAAGAGGTGCAAGCCGAACCATTCGGCGAACCTGGCCTGGAATAGAGCCCCGTCCCCTCTGTGTTATCCCGAAGAAGGCTACAGGGAGAGAGCATGGCGGCCCCTATACGCTCAATCCGTGCAGCCTGTAAATACTCCGCATCGTTGCCTGCCTTTGCTTCAATCAATGGTACAATAGGGTTAGCCTGATACTGGCAGGCGGAAAGGAGTGGCATAGATGCAGTCGATTCTTAACATAGTGTGTCCTCATTGCCACGCCAAGGGCCGCGTGGCCGCGCCCCCCGTGGGCGCCATGGTGATAGGCCCTTGTCCGAAGTGCAACGAATTGGTGATGGTGTTTTCGGGCATGGCGTTGCCCTTGAAGAAGGAGGTTATTCTGCGGGGCAGCTCCGAGAAGAAGCGCCAGCATCTCATGGAGGTTCTCACCACGTTCCTCGACCAGCAAATCAGCCGGTTGGTGCAAGAGTTGGACGGCCCCGGCTCCGCAGGCGACGAGGACCACGCGCTGGACGGTGCGTCCGGAAACGGCTTTGACATGCATTCCGAGGACGATCTCTATGGAGATGACAACGGCGAAATGCCGTTGGAACGGTTCGAAACCGACATCCCGGATGAGCGCGGCAACGCCATAAGCCAGAGCGAGTTTGAACACTTCGTGCGGAAGGACTTGCCCATGCTGGACAACAAGGATTACTTCCGCCGCACATTCAACGGCGGCTAAGCGCCGCGCGTTTTCCGATCGGCTGGGGCCGGGGCAATCTCGTTGGGATTCCCCGGCCCCGAGTCCATTCGGCGCGCTTTCTTTTTCAGCGGACGCTTACCGGTTTCGGGCGCCGCAGCATTTCTTGTATTTGCGGCCGCTGCCGCAGGAGCATGGGTCATTGGGCTTGGGGGGCTGAGCGTTTTGCTCCTGACCGGACTTGGGCCGCGCCCCGCCCATCCGCGCGAACTGCATGACGTTGGCGGGTGAACGAGAGGCGCGGATCTCGTCCGCCATGAACCGCATATAGGGGTCGACGTGGCGGAAGAACTTCTTGTAACCCGGACACAGGTAGTTGAGCCCGTATTCTCCATCCGGCGTGTGCGTGAACCGGTACTTGGGACACCCCCCGTTGCACGCGAAACGCACCTCACACCGCTGGCAATATTGGGGCAGGTCCGCGGCCTTGGACGCGCCAAACCCCTGCTGGACATCGCTGGTGACAAGCTCGCTCAGAGGCGTTTCCTGTAGATTACCCCGGCGGTAGCCGGGATACACGTAGTGGTCGCACGCATAGATGTCGCCATTGTGTTCTAGGGCGAGGGCGTTGCCGCAAGTCGGCGCATAAACGCATAGACTGGGCGGATACCCCAGCCAAGCCTCGAGAGCGACATCGAAGAGTTGCACAAATACCCGGCCCACGTCGCGCCGCACCCAGTGGTCGAAGATCTTGCAATAGAAATTCCCGTAGGCCTCGGGCGTCACCGACCAGTCATAGACTTCGGGGTTGCCTTCGGGGGGCACGCCGCTTCCGCCGGCATCCTCGCGCGCCAGGGAATCCTCGGGCCGTTCGACAATGGGGATGAATTGAAGGTATTGGCTGCCGATATCCCGCAGGAAACGGTACACCTCCAGGGGGCGATCGGCGTTTCCGGCATGCACGCAGGTCAGGGTGTTGAACTCGGCCTTGTAATCCTGCAACAGCTTCAATGCGCGCAACACCCGATACGCCGTGCCATGACCGCCCCGGTCCAGCCTGTACCGGTCGTGGCACTCCACGGGGCCGTCAATACTCAGCCCAACCAACACCCCTTCCTCGGCGAAGCACTGGACCCACTCCTCGTCAAGCAGCAGGCCGTTGGTCTGAAAGGCGTTGTGGATCGTCTTGCCATCGGCGTATTTCTTCTGAAACGCGAAGGCTTTCTTGAAGAAATCCAACCCCATCAGGGTAGGTTCGCCCCCTTGCCAAGCGAAGTGCACCTCATCCATGGGCTGGGCTTCGATGTACTGGCGAATATAGCTCTCCAAGACCTCATCGTTCATTCGCCACTTCTTCGCGCCGGGATAGAACTCTTCCTTGGGGGTGTAGAAGCAATAGCTGCAATCCATGTTGCAACCCGGGCCGGAAGGTTTCGCCATGATGTGGAAGGGACGGTGGGCGCGTTGCGAGGCCGGCCCAACCCGGTGGGCGGGCTCTTCGACGGGCCAGGGCACGCTGGGCTTGCCTTGGCGCTGGCTAAGTCCCTGGCGGATTTCCTCGGCGGACAGCTCGCCATAGGCGGTTCGCTGGATGCGGTCCGGGGCGGCGGTAGTTCCTTCTTCCATGGCGTCTCTACCCTCACCTATTCACGCGGTGAACACTTCCCATAGGGGGCACAGCCGGTTGCCAGATGACAACGTTTCAACATAGTAGGCCGTAGTCCCAAACCGTCTTTTGCCGTATACCGTTATCTGTCAATCACTTATAGGCCACACACAATAAGCGATGGCCCCATGCCGCTTCCAATTTCAAGCTAGCCACCCACAGGAGGCCACCGATCGACTAGCGGGCATGCACGGCGCCGAAGGCGCCACAGGGAGTAGCCTGGGGCAAGCGAAGCGCAGCCCCAGGTCACAGGCCGCCTACCGTATCGGTCCTGAAGGGACCGAAGAGCGCCGCTCCCTTGTTCCGTCCCTTCAGGACGGACATGTGGGCGGGTTCTTCCTGGGGCTGCGCTTCGCTTGCCCCAGGCTACGAGCTATCGCGCCTCTGGCGCGTGTTGTGCTCATTATGCGTCACAGCTTACCGTCTCACCCGGCGCCATGTTCCATACAGGCCTAACTCTCTGCGAGCTAACAAACAACCGGCACCCAATCTTCCCGCCGGAACGACGGACTAGGCGGCTACACTGTGGGGCGAGCAGAATGTGGCAGGCCGGCGGCTACGCCCCGCCGTCAAAGTCGCCCCTGCAGAGTGCACTCAGTGTGCAGCGGTGACATGTATCGGGAAGGTCCGCCTCTCCCGCGTCATCTCTATTCCCGGCCCGGCAACGGGCGGCGGCGTATTGCACGCCCAACCACCCCACAAGCATCGCGAAGATAACGCCAGCCGCGGTCAACACGGAGCCTATCATCTATTTCAGCCCCCCAGCCCGGCGAATCCCATGAACGCCATGGATAGAATCCCCGCGATGAGCAGTGTCAGCGCGGCCCCGCGGGCGATGCTAGGCACATCGGACAACTCGAGCTGTTCGCGCAGGCCCGCCATCAGCACGAGGGCCAGCATGAATCCCACACCGGCGCCAACCCCATATACAACGGTCTGCATGAAACCGTACTCGCGGGCGGTGGCGAACAAGGCCATGCCCATGATCGCGCAGTTCGTGGTGATGAGCGGCAGGAAAATGCCGAGGGCGCGGAACAGCGTGTCGCTGAACCATTTGATAACCATCTCAACCAACTGCACGGTCGAGGCGATTACGGCGATATACGCGATGATCCGCAGGTAGGGGGCGTCGAGATAAATAAGCAGTTGGTTGACGCCATAGGTACACACGGCGGCGACGGTCATAACGAAGATGACGGCGAACCCCATCGGCACGGCGGTCTTGAGTTTGGCGGAGACCCCCAAGAACGGGCATATGCCAAGGAACGCCGCCAGCACGAAGTTGTTGATGATCGCGGCGTCGAGAAAGATAAAGCCTAGGGGATCGGGATTCACGTCACAGCCTCCTGTTCAGCCGCCGCTTCCGCCATCTGGCGGTGCTGCTGCCGCTCCTTCCACCACGCAAACACCAACAGCCAGCCCGCCAAGACGAGAAACGCGCCGGGCGGCAGAATCATGATCGCCCATGGCTGGAAATGCTCGCCAAATAGATCAATGCCCATGAAGCTCCCGCTTCCAAGAATTTCGCGCACCACTCCGAGACACAACAGGGCGAATGTGAAGCCAATCCCCATCCCCAGGGCATCCAGCATGGTGCGCCCTAGCGTGTTCTTTGACGCAAAGGCCTCGGCCCGCCCCATGATGAGGCAGTTCACCACGATCAAGGCGATAAAGGCCCCGAGATTGTCATACAACTCAAGGCTAATGGCCTGGATGGCGTATTCCACCATCGTCACGAAGGTAGCTATAATGACAATAAACGTCGGGATGCGGACCTCCTTGGGGACAATCTTGCGGATGCAGGAGACGATGAAGGTCGACATGAACAACACGAACGTAGTGGCCACCCCCATCGCGAGGGAGTTGATCACCGTGTTCGTCACCGCCAGCACCGGACACATGCCCAACAAGAAGATGAAGACCGGGTTCTGCCGCCACAATCCCTTTAGGAAGGTGTCCATATTGTGTGTTAGTTCGGAAGCTTCGGTGCTCATGGGGCGGCCTCCTCAAGCATTTGAATGTTGTCCTGCAATCGGCGGCCATGCTCTTCCATGCTCCGGTTAATCAGCCTCGCCACCGCCTCCACCGA
>SKRY01000041.1 GCA_007118235.1 Candidatus Hydrogenedentota bacterium
AAAGGCCCCATATTCCTTGAGTTCATCGACAACACGCGCCACAGTGGATTGCTTCTGGCCGATGGCCACATAGATACAGATCACATCGGTGTCTTTTTGATTTATAATCGTATCAATGGCGATGGCGGTTTTGCCGGTCTGCCGGTCTCCAATGATCAGTTCGCGCTGCCCCCGGCCGATGGCGGTCATGGCGTCAATCGCCTTGATCCCCGTCTGGAGGGGTTCCTTCACCGGCTCCCGCTCCACAATCCCCGGCGCGATGCGTTCGGTGGGATTGTGTTCGGTGGTGGCAATCGGCTCCCGGCCGTCAATGGCCTCGCCCAACGCATTGACCACCCGGCCCAGCATGGCCTCCCCGACCGGCGTGCCCGTGATGCGCCCGGTCCGCCGGACCGTGTCGCCTTCCTTGATCAACTCATAATCGCCAAAGAGAACGACGCCGACGTTGTCCTCTTCCAGGTTCAGCGCCATGCCCTTCACGTCGTGAGGGAACTCGAGGAGTTCGTTGGCCATGACATTCTGAAGGCCATACAGCCGGGCGATGCCATCGCTAGCCTGAATCACCGTGCCTACTTCATTGATGTCCACATCGGTTTCATAGCCGGAGATGTGGTGCTTGATAATCTCGGTGATCTCAGTCGCTTCTAGTTTCATCGAATACTATCTCCTCTGTGAGCAGCTTTTCCTTCAAGCGCTCCAGTTGGGTGTAGAGGCTGCCATCGATAACTTGCTCGCCCATATGCACCACCACCCCATCAATAATACCGGGGTCCACCCGGACATCCAGGCGCACGGCCTTACCCGAATAGTGGGCCAGACCCTGACGCAACCGGTCCTCCAGCTCCTCGGCAAGGGGGGTGGGGGCTATCACCCGCGCTTCAATGCGGTTGAGCCGCTCGTCAACGATTTGCGCGAATATCCCGGCCACATCCCGCACATAGGCCAACCGGCTGCGCCGTAGCATGAGATCCAGCAAGCGGACCACCGGAACCGGTGTCTCGTCGTGCGCGCATACAGCTTCCAACAGGGCCGTGCGCATGCTCCGGCTCAGCGAGGGGTTGAACAAAACGGCCCGAAGTTCGTCTTCTTGCTCCAGAAGATCCGCGAAGCGCTGAAGCCCGTGCAGCACCGGTTCAAGGTCACTGTCCCTATCCAGCGCCATCCCCAAGCCTTGGGCGTACCGGGTGGCGATTAACCGGTTTTTCATGACATCCGCTCCAACCTGCTGGCGAAATCCTCGACCAACTGGGCCAGGGTCTCATCCGAGCGTTCCGCCGCGTAGCGCTCGCGAAGCTCCGCCACGGCTTGCTCCACAAGTTCCCGCCGGATGCGCAACGTGGTCCGCAGTTCCTCGACGTGAACGCGTTCGTTGGTTTCGGCCTCGATCTGCGCCAAGTTTTGCTCGGTCGCTTTGCGTATCTGATCGCGCTCCTGATGGATGACCGTTTGGGTATGCGCCGTAATCTCCCGGCGCCGCTGATCCAGGGCGTCCAGATGCTTCTGCGCCTTTTTCTTACGCTCCTCGGCTTTACGCCGGTTTTCCTGCGCCCATTCCAAACGCTTGCGCGCGTCGGCGACTTGCTGATCAAGAAATTCAAGCAGCGGCTTGCGGCCAAAGCGAACCGCTATGGCGAGCAGCGCCCCGGCATTCAGGCATTCAAACAGAAAGACCGACACGTCGCGTTGGCGCGCCGCCGACTGAAACTCGGGCCGGGCCTCGTATTCCTCCACGAACGCCACGTCCTCGGCCAGCGCGCCCTCCGCGGGATGCCGCTCGGGGTTCTGGACGTGCATCTTGTAGGCAGGGCTATGGATGATCTCGAGGTAGCGGTCGTGATCGGCCTGGTATTCCTCGAGATACGCTCCGCTGAGCTGCGGCGGACCCACACCCGCCAGGATGAGAACGGCCAACAAGATGTAGACGGCCAACAGGCCAAGGAAAAACCGCTTCGCCGGACTCAATTCAGCGGCCCTCCCCCGCGTACACGCGCGTCAATGATCTCGATGATCTGCGGCGCCATGTCTTGATAGCGCTCCCGTTCCTTGGCCAGCCGTTGGCGTTGCTTTTCCCGGGCTTCCTCGATGCGCGCGGCGCTATCCTGTTTCGCCCGCTGGATGACGTCGAATCGCTCATCGAGCGCGGTGCGGCGCGCTTCCTCAATGCGGTTGGCGGCCACCCGCCGCGCGGAGGCCAACTCACGGGCGTAATACACCTCGCACCGCTCGGCTTCCTCCTGAAGCTTCTCGGCCTGGGTATGGTCCTCTTCGATCGTGTGTTCCCGCTTGTCCATGACATCCAACACCGGCCTCAGGAAACACCGGTGCGAGACCACCATGAAGATAAGGAACAGCCCGACCTGAACCAACAGGGTAAAGTTAACGACTATCATACAAGGGCGCATCCCTCCGCGCTGTTATCTCGCGAAAACGAGCAGGGCGCGGGGTCTTGGGTTTGCGTTTTCCCGGAATGGCGGCGCGCGCCATGGGGTGTGTTCCCAGCGTCAGTCATAGCCATCCCATCCGGCTGCGAGGCTCCACCAAAACGCGACTCGGATTAGGCCAGGTACAGCAGCAGCAGCAACGAGATAACGAAGGCGTAGATGCCCGTCGTCTCGGAGACCGCTTGGCCCAGAAGCATGGTGCGCGTCAATAGGTTCGAGTTCTCCGGACTCCGGCCGATGGCCTCGCAGGCTTTGCCGGCCGCGAATCCCTGACCAATGCCCGGGCCGATGGCCCCAAAGCCCATGGCGAGTCCCGCGCCGATGAAGGACGCCGCCTGAAGCAGTTCGCTTCCCGTTATGACTGCGGCCGCTTCTTCCGGCGCCTGACTCATGACGGTCTGCACCACCGCCGAAATCGTTCCGATATCCATTGCATCAACTCCCTAACCTGTATGCGGGTGCATGCGCCCCCGCGCTAACTTCCCGGGGGGCTTATACGATATACAAAACCACAAGCGCGATGACCAAGGCGTACACGGCGGTGGTCTGTGAAACCGCCTGCCCCGTGAGCATCGTGCGAAGGATAACGTTCTCGCTGCGAACGCGGGCCGCGATGGCCTCGCACGCGGTCTCGCCAGCGAAACCGCTGCCGATGCCCGCGCCAATGCCTCCAAAGCCCGCCGCGATGCCCGCGGCCAAGAGCTGGGCGAGGCTCGTCCAGCCGGGCTCCATGGCGTGGCGCGTGAACAGTACAAACGCCACGAGCAAACCGAATATGGCCGGCGTTTGACATACCGCTTGCGCCACGAGCATGTTGCGGAACGTGACATCCTGATTCTGGGGCCACTTGCCGATGCCGGTGATCCCGCCGCCCGCCGCGATGCCGCTGCCGATGCCTGGCCCGAGCGCGCCAGCACCGATGGCGAGCCCCGCGCCCAGCACAATGCCGATGTGAACCACGTCGGTTCCCGGTTGTTGGGTGAACAGCAGCAACAAGGCGATGACCATCGCGAAGATGGTGGGCGATTGCGCCACCGCCTGGCCAATAACCATCCGCAACGTGATGGGCGTGATCTTGCGGGGGTTGCGGGCAACCCCATCGCACGCCGTGGCCCCGGGCCAACCGCATCCAAGGCCGCTGCCAAAACTGCCCAGTCCGATGGCGAGGCCGGCGCCAATCATCGTGGCGACGAAATTGCCGCCCACCATCTCGGGATCGGTGGCGGGCATGAACAGAATAAGGATGGCGATCACCAATGGGAACACGCTAACCGTGCCCCCGCCCACCGCCTGTCCAATCAGCATGGTGCGAACCATGGCGTTGTTCTGCGTGGGCTGCCGCATCAGGCCTTCGTCGCCGCTCGCGGCCACCATGCCCATACCAATGCCCGCGCCAATACCGCCTAGCCCCACGGCTATTCCGGCGCCGAAAATCCGGCCGATCGCTTCAAGTGTCTGAGGTTCCACTGCCAGTTCCCGTCAAGTATCCAGTGAACAAACCGGGCCACGAACTACTTTATGGCCACGGATATGTAGGTAAGGGTGAGCATCGCGAACACAAACGCCTGGATCGCCCCCACGAAAAACACGAAGAAGAACAACAATCCAATAGGCAACACCAGATAAAAGACGAGGTGGGAGATAACCACCAGCAAGACGGCGCTGCCCACGATGTTGCCGAACAGACGGAACGAAATCGATAGGACCTTTGAGATCTCGCCCACCACATTGAGCGGAAAGAAGAAAAGCGCTGAAATTTTACCGGCGATGCCGGGTTGCTGCCACAGGGGTCCCAACAGTTCCTCTAGATAGCCCCAGATTCCCTTGGCGGCGATGCCGCAGACCACGGCTATCCCAACACCCAAAATACCCAAACCCAACGTGGTGCTAAGATCAGCCGTGGGCTCCTCGAACCACGGGCCGGGCAGGAAACCCAAGAAATTGGCCAGGATGAGAAACAGAAACATGCCCGTAATCAAAGGGAAAAACCGGCGGTTCTTCTCCCGATCCATTTCCAGGGAGGACGCCACCAAATTGTCGAACGCCCCGACCACCCACTCAAGCGCCGCTTGACCGCGATTGGGCACGGCGGAGAGACGGCGGGTGGCGGCATACATCAACCCCCACAGCACCGCCATCACCACCAACGTGTTGACGACGGTGTACGGATTCACCCCCCCCATTGGAATCTCAAGATTCGTCCCGGGAAGGTAATACAGGATATAACGTTCCCCTATATCATCCATGAAATTACTTTGCTTGCCTCGTAAGGTCTAGACCGGCCACGCCGAGCACAATCATCGCGAGTTTGACCAAGAAGAGTCCCCCCGCAGCCCCGATGAGTCCGTACCCAGAATCCAGATCAAGGGTGTATGCGCGATACAAGATCACCCCATACAATGCCGTGCGCACACACATCCAGCGTAGGGCAACGGATTGTAGCTTACTTGGGTCCTCCGATGCAACCCTGCTGATCCGCCGCGCCATCAGCCAGAAACCCAAGGCTCCCCCAATGCCGCCCAACAGCACGCCGTGCGCCAGCGCCCGGTCGAACACAAGCGCCAGCGCCGCGAACACCACCGTCGCCAACGCCGTGAGCTGAACCGTCAGCAACCGAAATTGTTTATCGCCATTATCCATTGAGACCTTGAGTTTTCCCGGCGCGCCCGGCCATGACACGGCGGAAACGGCGCACTGAACGAACATTCATGTTGTGAATTACCCATATCATATAGCGAACGCTCATTCATGTCAAATGAAACAGCGCCGCCGATCTCCGCCAACGATACCGCGCTCTATCCGCCGATTTCCTTCATCATCAGCTTGTACACGGCGTAGCCCCCCGAGGCTATCCCCAGCGCAATCATCAGGACCAGGACAATCCCCCTACCCCCAAGCCACCGATCCAAGTAGAGGCCCCCCAGCACGCCCAAGCCAATCGCCGCGCCCATGGTCAGCCCCACCTGGCCCACCAGGGCCAAGGCGCTGAACACGGCGCCGGCTGGGAGATCGCGCTTCCGTTTAATCATTTCGCTTGCACTCGGCGCTTATGTGACACGGCGGCGTTCAATTTAATCAAGCGCCTTCAAGGCTTCCCGTATCGGGGTATCCCCCTCAAGCACATCGAAGGTCTTTCCCACGGCCGCCGGGGTTTCCAAGGATTCCACAATAACCTGGGCCACGTCCTCACGCGCGATTTCGCCGCTCCGGCCCAGGGAGGGGGCAAGGTCCACGGTCCCTCGGCCGGGGCCGTCGGTCAGCCGGCCCGGCCGGACGATGGTGTAGTCCAGCGCGGTCTGCCGAAGATAGAAATCCGCGATGCCCTTGGCCCGGTAGTAATGGGAGATCTTGTGGCCCTCGCTCCAGGGATCGGCGTTTATCGAACTCAACATGATGAACCGTTTAATGCCGGCGTCCATCGCGCTGTCGATGAGATGAACCGCGCCGATCTCGTCCACGAGAATGGTCTTGTCCGGGCCAGTCTTGGAACCGGAGCCTGCCGCGAAGACAACGGCGCCGCAGCCCGAATCCTCGAGGCGGGTGCGGTTTTCCAGGTCAGCCACAAACGTTTCCACCTCCATGGCCTCGAACTTCGCTCTCTGATTCGCGTCACGGATCATCGCCACGGGTTGGCCCCCACGCTCTTTCAATTGCCGCGCCACCCGGCTCGCCGTATTCCCATTCGCACCAGCCACCAAGACACGCATGCCGATTCTCCTCTTGCCTATGTATGGATTTCAGACCGCCGCGCCCCTCCCAGGGAGCGGGGGCCTTGCTACCCCCGCACCTCAACGGCCAGGATGGACGTATCGTCTTCTTGGCGGGCGCCCTCCCGCCATTGGCGCGTGCGCTCAACCAAGCTGTTGACGCTTTCCTTGAGCGAAGAGTCGGCGTGTTCTCTCAAGTGATGAAGCATTCGCTCGACGCCGAAGAGTTCCCCTTGCGTGTTCATGGCCTCCTCTATCCCATCGGAATATAGGTACAAACGGTCACCGCCGTTGAGGTCCAC
>SKRY01000306.1 GCA_007118235.1 Candidatus Hydrogenedentota bacterium
CGCGAAGCGGAGGTGTCGTTCCCCGTCGAATACCTCAACAGCGAACGCTACGAAACGCCTTCCACCGAGGAATAGGGACGGCGCGAAAACCCGCCCGGCCGGATAATCAAGCGTTCTGGCCGGGCGGCGGAACCCTCCGCTAAATGCGGCTCACCCCTATCGAGGATAGGGCGATCCGCAACTGGTCGCAATCCGAGAAGCGGTTCTCCGGTTTCTTCTCCAAGAGCCGCATAATGATGTCGCCCAAGGCTTGGGGACACCGGTGGTTGACGAGCGTGGGATGATCCGGCTTTGCCTTGAGGTGAAGCTGGTAGATCTTTTGCAGGCTGTCGACCTGAAACGGGTATTGGCCCGTGAACATGAAGTACATGGTAACCCCCAGCGCATACTGGTCGCTCTTGGGCGTGGCTTTTTCTTTCTGGATGAGTTCGGGCGCCACGAACATGGGCGTCACCAGTTCCGTGATGCTGGCGCCAAAGAAGGCTAGAATGCGGCTGCGCGCAAGGGAGTAGTCGGTGATCTTCACCTGCCCCTTCCGGGTGAAGAGGATGTTGCTGGGCTTGACGTCGTGATGCACCAGCCCCCGCTCGTGGATGTATTGGAGTCCGTTGCAAATCTGCGCGGCCACCACGAGGCGTTCCTGCAAGTTCCAAGGCCGGTTCATCACGTACCAGCGCAGGTCGGGCCCATCCACGTATTCCAGCACCAGGCACTCGCCCTCGTCTCCGCTCAGAAATTCATAGAGATGGGCGACATTCTCGTGGTTGAGCTTGCTCATGCTCCTGACGTTGCGCTCCATCTCCTTGATGTGCGCGCGGTTCACGAAAAAGGTGCTGTGAAACAACTTTAGGGCGCGTACTTCCTTCGTTTCCTTGTCCACGCCTCGGTACACGACACCTGATCCGCCGCGGCCAAGCACCCTGTCCACATGAAAGCGGTAGAGGCGGCTGATCGCGGGGGCATGTGCTTCATCGGTCATCGGCATTCTCCAAAAGATGCGGGGGCCATTGCATGGACGAGACCGCCCATGCTGTGAGCAGCCTGCTGTCCCTGTTCACAAGGCAATCCGTGCTCTTGGCCAGTCCATTGCGGATGGCTCCAAACCGTTACCACTGGACGCGCCCAAGTATGAGCCCGGTGGTCGCCATCCCTTGCGACGGGGATTGCTTAGCTCAGTCTTCCAAATCTAGATCCAATACGGGAGCGTCGCCCCATAAACTGTCGAGATCGTAAAAGGCGCGGGGCTCCTCGCGGAACAAATGTACGATAATGGAGCCATAATCCAACAATAGCCAGCCGCCCTTCGGCGTCCCCTCCACGCGGATATGTTTCACGCCGGCCTCTGTCATCCCGGACCGGATGGCGTTGTACACCGCCTTGAGTTGCGGTTCGCTCGACACCGATAGAAGGAGGAAACTGTCGGCGATGAGGGTCAGCCCCCGCATATCGTACGCGCGGATGTCGAACGCGTGATGCTCGGCCGCAAGCGCGGCGATGCGGCGGGCGTCCAGCAAGAGATCAAGTTCGTCTTCGGTACGCTTTACGGATCTGACAAGTCTGGCCAATATCGTGCTCCCGTCCTGTCGAAACCCGCCCGATGGAGAGGCTGCTCAGCGGCGCGGCCGCTGCAAGCTCCGGCATTGACCTTCCGGAGCCCTGGCCCGGGCGCGGCTTCAGTGTTTGTTCAACTCCCGTAAAAGAATCTCGTTCACCAGTTTCGGGTTGCCCTGGCCCTTGGTGGCCTTCATGATCTGGCCCATCAAGAATTTCAGCGCCCTATCCTTGCCGTTCTTGTAATCGGCCACGGGACCTGGATTCTCTTCGATCACTTTCAGCGCGATGCTCTCCAATTCGGCCGTATCGCTAATCTGAACCAGGCCCTTTTCTTCCACCAACTGCTTCGCGGATTTGCCGGTGGCGAACATCTCCTCCAACACTTCCTTAGCCATTTTACCACTGATGGAGCCATCCGCGATAAGTTGCAGCATGCCGGCCAAGTGTTCCGGCTTCACCCGGCAATCCTGGATCTCCGTGCGGGATTCGGTAAGTAGGGCCTGCAAATCCCCCATTACCCAATTCGCCGCTGGCTTGGCTTCGCCTCCAGCGGCGAGGACGGCCTCGTAGTAATCCGCCATGGGGCGGGTTGCCGTGAGAACGCCGGCGTCGTAGGGGGTAAGGCCGTACTGCTCCTGGAAACGCTTCTTGCGGTCGTGCGGGAGTTCGGGCAGGCTTTCCCGGATCCGTTGCTCCCATGCCTCGTCCACTTGCA
This sequence comes from Candidatus Hydrogenedentota bacterium, assembly GCA_007118235.1. Classification (GTDB taxonomy): domain Bacteria; phylum Hydrogenedentota; class Hydrogenedentia; order Hydrogenedentales; family SLHB01; genus SKRY01. The sequence continues at coordinate 2,270 of SKRY01000306.1, forward strand.
GGGGCGGCAGGTCGGGTTCGGGGAAATAGCGGTAATCGTGGGCGGATTCCTTGCTGCGCTGGGATACGGTGATGTTCTTTCGGTCGTCCCAGCCCCGGGTCTCCTGCACAATGACGCCGCCCTCTTTAAGCGTCGCGATTTGCCGTTCAATCTCGTAGGCGATGGCCTTTTGCGTGCCCGAGAACGAGGCGACGTTCTTGACCTCGGTCTTCGTGCCGAGTTCCTTGCTGCCCTTCGGACGCACGCTGATATTCGCCTCGGCGCGGAGCGATCCCTCTTCCATGTTGCAATCGCTCGCCCCGAGGTATTGCAGCGTCTGCTTGAGGCCGGTCAAGTAGTCGTAGGCCTCCTGACCGCTGCCGATGTCCGGTTCGGTGACGATTTCCAGCAGCGGCACGCCCGACCGGTTGAAGTCCACCCCGCTCTCCGAGGATCCGATGGTATGGACGTTGCGCGCCGTGTCCTCCTCGAGGTGGGCTCGCGTCACCCCGATGCGCTTGGGGCCGTCCTCCGTCTCGATCTCCACGAAACCGCCATGGCACAAGGGCAGGTCGTATTGGCTGATCTGATAGTTTTTCGCCAAGTCGGGATAGAAGTAGTTCTTCCGGTCCATCTTTGACCAGCGGCTGATGGAGCAGTTCAACGCCAACCCCACGGCGACGGAGGTCTCCACGGCCGCCTGATTCAGCACGGGCAGCACGCCGGGCATGCCAAGGCACACCGGACACACGTTGGTATTGGGCGGGGCGTGGAAATTCGTGCTGCATCCGCAGAACACCTTGGACTTCGTGTTCAGTTCAACATGCACTTCCATCCCTATTACAGCTTCGTATTCCATGCGATTCCCTTACGCGATTGGGGGGCGGCCCATGTCCAGCCCCGCGTGTTGCTCGTAGACATAGGCGGTGCGCAGCACCGTTTCCTCGTCGAAATGCTTGCCCATGAGTTGCAGCCCCAACGGCAGGTTATCGTCCGTCAGGCCCGCCGGCGTGGAAATGGAAGGGATTCCCGCCAAATTGGCCGAGATGGTGTAGACGTCCGTGAGATACATCTCAAGAGGATCCTTCATCATGTCGCCCACGGCGAAGGCGGGCATGGGCATGGTCGGCGCCAGGATGACGTCGCACTGCTGGAAGGCCTTTTCGAAGTCGCCCCGGATTAGGGCGCGGGCCTTCTGGGCCTTCAAGTAGTAAGCGTCATAGTACCCGCTGGAAAGCACGTAGGTGCCCAGCATGATGCGCCGCCGCACTTCGGGACCGAACCCTTGTGTCTTGGAAAGGGTGTACAACTCGCGGACGTCCTTCACTCCCTCGGCCCGGAATCCGTAACGGACGCCATCGAAGCGGGCGAGATTCGCGCTCGCCTCCGCGGTGCAAATAACGTAATAGGTCGCCACGGCATAGTGCGTGTGGGGCAAGGAGATCTCCACCACCTTGGCGCCCTGGCCCTCCAAGACCTTGACGGCATCGTCCACCTTGGCTTGGACGCTTTCGCTCAAATCGACTTCAAAGTATTCCTTCGGCAGACCGACGGTGATATCGCTAACGTCGTCCCGCAAGGCCGCCGTGTAATCGGGCGCGGGCCTCCGGGCCGAGGTCGAATCCTTGGGATCGGCGCCCGCGATAACGTTCATCACCAACGCGGCGTCCTCGACATCCTTCGTTAGCGGGCCAACCTGGTCCAGCGAGGACGCAAAGGCCACCAGCCCGTAGCGCGAGACGCGCCCATAGGTGGGTTTGAGCCCCACGCATCCGCAACACGCGGCGGGCGCGCGAACGGAGCCGCCCGTGTCGCTGCCCAAGGCCACGGCGCACTCATCCGCGGCCACGGCCGCCGCCGAACCGCCGCTGGAGCCGCCGGGGACGTGGTTCAGATTCCAGGGATTGTAGGTCAGTTGGACCGCCGAGTTTTCGGTCGAGGAGCCCATGGCGAACTCGTCCATGTTGACCTTACCCACGGGAATGGCCCCGGCTTCCAGCAACCGCGTCACGACGGTGGCGTCGAACGGGCTGCGGTAATTGGCCAGCATCTTCGAGCAGCACGTGGTCCGGCCTTCCTTCGTGCAAAAGACATCCTTAAGCGCCACGGACGCCCCGGCCAGCGGAGGCGCGGGTTCGCCGCCGGCGATGGCCTTGTCGAGCCCTTCGGCCCGCGCCATCGCCGAATCCTTCCACACGTCCACATACGCCTGGACTTTGCCGTCCACCGCCTCGATGCGATCAAGAAAACTCTGCGTGATGGCCGCGCAGGTGGCGGTACCTTCCCGCAACGCGTCCTGGATTTCGTGCGCCGTCAATCGATACAAACCGCTTTCCGTCACTGTGTTCATCGCTTACTCCGAGTCCAGGATGCGGGGCACGAGGAAGTACTCGCCATCGCTGCTTGGCGCGTTGTCAAGCGCCTGTTCGCGGTCAAGGGAGGGTAGAACCGTGTCCTCGCGAAACACGTTGGTGTGTTCCAACGCGTGCATGGCCGGCTCAACGCCGCTGGTGTCCAATTCGTCAAGCTTATCTACATAGGTGAGAATTTCCGTCATCTCCGCCTGAAGCTGTTCAATCAGCGCTTCATCCAGTGTCAGTTGGGCGAGATTGGCGATATATTCCACATCTTCTCTTGTTACGCGAGCCATGGATACCCTTTCCAGAAGGAGACAAACCGGTAGTTACCGGCTAACGCAAGATTGGAAACGAATTCTATCATACGCCGCGGGCCGTTTCCATACCCCGGAACGCCCCGAATTCGTATGGAGCGTGCGACACCGGGATATTGGCCGGGAACCTTCTCGCGGCAATGGGTTGCTGATGAGGATAGGCGGGCCGCGTGCATGGGGGGCCACGTTTTTGGCAGAATGACGCGGAATCGGGCAAGGGCCCGTGTATGCCGTGGCCGCTGGATGAGGCGCGAGGGGTGTTGGGCGCGCATTCCTCCGGCCGAGGGCGGGAATATGCGCCGGTGGCGGTATCCTTAACTGCAAGGGAAGGGGAATAAGCTCATGAGCATCATGCTGGGCGTGGACGTGGGAACAAGTGGAACCAAAGTGTTGGCGGTCGACACGCGCGGCGAGGTGGTGGCGTCGGCGCTGGAAGAGTATCCGCTGCATAGTCCCAAACCGAATTGGTTTGAGCAGCATCCCGAGGATTGGAGGCAAGGCGTGCTCGCGGCGCTTCAGTCCGTGGCCGGAGCGTTGGGCGCGCGGGCGAAGGAAGTGGCGGCCATCGGGCTGACCGGGCAAATGCATGGCTCCGTGTTTTTGGACAAGGACAACAAGGTCTTGCGGCCCGCCATCCTGTGGTGCGACCAACGCACGGCGAAACAGTGCGACGACATCACCGAGAAAGTGGGCGAGCGGAAACTCATCGAGATGGCGTGCAATCCGGCGCTCACGGGGTTCACCGCGCCAAAGATTCTGTGGCTGCGGGACAATGAGCCGGAGGTCTACGACAAAGTCGCGAAGGTCTTACTGCCGAAGGACTACATCCGCTATCGGCTCACCGGCGAATTCGCCACGGACGTGGCCGACGCCTCCGGCACGCTGCTGTTCGACGTGCAGAAGCGGACATGGCACAAGGAATTGATGGGCATCCTCGACATTCCAACGGACTGGATGCCCCCGGCTTACGAGGGACCTGATGTCACGGGCAAGCTGTCGAACGCCGCGGCGGAGCAGACCGGCCTGCCCGCGGGGATTCCCGTCGTGGCGGGCGGCGGCGATCAAGCCGCGGGCGGCGTGGGCTGCGGCATTGTGAAGCCCGGCGTCATCTCCTCCACTATCGGCACGAGCGGCGTCATCTTCGCGTTCGCGGAACAGGTCAAGCTCGACCCCGAAGGCCGCGTGCATACCTTCTGTCATGCCGTGCCGGGCAAATGGCACGTCATGGGCGTGGTGTTGAGCGCGGGCGGCTCGCTCCAGTGGTTCCGCGACAAGCTGTGTCCGGCTGAACGGGGCGTGGCCGAGGCGACCGGCTCCGACCCCTACGTGTACATTGACGCGGCCGCGGAGAAGGCCCCCGTTGGCGCGGAAGGCCTCACGTTCCTGCCCTATCTCACGGGCGAACGCACGCCTCACAAGGATCCCTACGCCAAGGGAGCTTTCATTGGCCTGTCGCTGCGGCACACGCGGGCGCACATGGCCCGGGCCGTGCTGGAAGGGGTGGCGTTCGCCTTGCGGGACAGCCTCGATA
>SKRY01000311.1 GCA_007118235.1 Candidatus Hydrogenedentota bacterium
ACCGTGGTGGCGGCCCCCGGCGGGGAGTGCGCCGTCAACACGACCGGGAACGCGGGGCTTGCCAAGGGCGGCGCGGGGGATGTGCTGGCGGGTCTTATTGGAGGATTGCTTGCTCAGGGCATGGCGGCGTTCGCGGCGGCCCGGCTTGGCGTGTTTGTTCATGGGCTGGCGGGCGATGTGGCGGCGGACCAGTACACCCAGCGCGGGATGACGGCCCGTGAACTACTTGCGGCATTGCCCCAGGCGTGGACGATCCTGGAACAGAAGGGGACGCATTGAAACGCGTTGAAGACATTGGCGAGTTCAAGCTCATCGAGCGGCTAGCCCGCTTTCTACCCAGCACGCCGACCGTGGTCGAAGGGATAGGGGACGATTGCGCCGTGGTGCGCCTGTTTGGCCATCAGCTCATGGTCACCTCCGACCTTTCGGTGGAAAACACCCATTTCCGGCGCGATTATGCGCACCCCGAGGAGATCGGCTGGAAGGTGGCGGCGTCGAGTTTGAGCGACATCGCGGCGATGGGGGGCACGCCGTTGTTCGCGCTCAGTTCGCTGTCCTGTCCGAGCGACACTCCCGTTATCTTTCTCGAGCAAATGTATCAGGGGATCAGCAATCTACTTTCCCGCTATGGCGTCGTTGTCATCGGCGGCGACACCACGCGGTCTCCCGAACTTATCAGCATTGACATCACGGTGTTCGGCGAGGTCTCCGGCAATCGCTTTCTCCGCCGCCGGGGCGCGCAGATCGGGGACCTGCTCACGGTGACGGGTTACTTGGGCGACTCCGCGGCGGGGCTGGACGCCCTGCGCCTTGGGCGTGACGCCCATCAACTCAAGGAGGAACACTTACGGCCCAAACCGCGCATCCTCGAGGGGCTCTGGCTGAGCGGCAGACCGCAAGTCCACGCCATGCTGGATATTAGCGACGGCCTTTATCAAGACGCGGGCCATCTGGCCAAGCCGGGCCGCCTCGGCATCAACGTGGACCCCAGCCGATTGCCCTTATCGGACCCCTTCAAGGACTACTGCGAACGGTGGGGCTTGGATCCCATCGAAACCGCGTTGGGCGGGGGCGAGGATTACGAGCTGCTTTTCGCCACGGATTCGGGGGAATGCACCCAGATCATGCACGCGTTTCGTCAAGAGTTCCGGACTCCCATAACGGTTATCGGGGAATTCACCGACGCGTGGACGGGCGTCCGTATCCAGGGCGAGAAGCGGACGAGAGGCGGCTACGATCACTTCACCGGGCATTCCCCGGATCAGTCCGCCCCCGGGGAATGACGTAACCAGCCGAGTCTCATGTACGAGTTAATCCATCAGGTATGGCCCTACATCACTGCGTTGGTGACGCTAATGCTGATGCTGGGCACGGCGGGCCACGCCATCCTGCACAAGGAAGATACGCGGGCGGCGGTGGGCTGGGTCGGCGTCATATGGCTCGCGCCCCTTATTGGCTCCATCCTCTACGTACTACTCGGCATCAACCGGATTAGCCGCCGGGCTGCTATCTTGCGTGGCGCGGACCCCCCTTTCTATACGTCCCAGTCCTCGAATTTCGCGTGTTCCCGGCAAGATCTGCTCGACGCGCTTCCCCCCGGTAAGGATCACGTCGCGGCCATTCAGTCGCTCGTGGGCAGACTGACCTCGCGCCCGCTGGTTCACGGGAACCGCTTCACCCCGCTGGAAAACGGCGACGCGGCCTATCCGGAGATGCTGGCCGCCATCGAGGGCGCGAAGGAGTCAATCAGTCTGACGACCTTCATCCTCGACAACGACGCGATGGGGCGGCGGTTTGGGGAAGCCCTATGGCGCGCGATGCAGCGCGGAGTGGAAGTCCGGGTCCTCATCGACGCCATTGGCGCCCGCTACTCGTTTCCGTCGTCCGTGCGGTTCTTGCGCAGGTGGGGCATTCCCGTCGCGGTGTTCATGCCCTCCTTCGTGCCTATCTGGACGCCGTTCATGAATCTGCGCAGCCACAAGAAGATCCTTGTGGTGGACGGACGGCTCGGATTCACGGGCGGGATGAACATACGCAACAATAACATGCTCGCACAGAATCCCCCTCATCCCGTGAAAGACCTTCATTTCCGGGTGGAGGGACCCGTCGTGAGCGAGTTGCAGGAAGTGTTCGTGGAAGATTGGACCTACACCACGGGGGAGAAGCTGGAAGGCCCCCCCTGGTTTCCCGATCTCGATTCCAAGGGCATGGCGCTCGCCCGGGGCATCACCGACGGCCCGGACGAGGACATCGATAAGCTGCCCCTCACGCTCATGGGCGCCCTATCCACAGCCGAGGAGAGCGTGCGCATTGTGACGCCCTATTTCCTGCCCGACCATGCGCTGATCAACACCATCAACGTCACGGCCATGCGAGGGGTCTCCGTCGACATTGTGCTCCCCGAGAAGAACAACATCCGCATGGTGCAGTGGGCCTGCAATCCGCATCTCGAACTTATTCTCGGCTCCGGCGTCCGAGTGTGGTTCACGCCGCCCCCGTTTGATCACACCAAGCTCATGATCGTGGACAACACCTGGACCCTGCTGGGTTCGGCCAACTGGGATCCCCGGAGCTTGCGCTTGAACTTCGAGTTTAACGTGGAGTGTTACGACGCCGAACTCGCGCACACCCTGAACCAGCACATCAACGATAAACTGTGCCACGCGCGCCAAGTCACCAAGGAAGAACTCGCGAATCGTCTCCTCGCCTCGAAACTGCGGGACGGAGTCGCCCGCCTGTTCACGCCTTACCTGTAGCCCGCGCTTTCTTCTGCTTGATCGGGCTTTGCGGCAATCTCCCGCTGGGAGCCCGGGGCTTCCTTGTATTTTCGGTAGAGGCGGCGGAACTGGTGGTAGGTCAGTCCCAGCAGTTTGGCGGCTTGCCGCTGGTTGTAGCGCGCCTTCTTCAACGCGCGGTTGAGCAGTTCCTGTTCCGTGTCGCGAATGATCTCTTCAAAGCTTTTGGGCGGCAGCTCCAGCGCCTCGTCCGAGGGGGGAGAAGCCTTCCGCTGGGGTTCCTCGGGGGCGGTGGTTTCTCCGGCCGCCGCTAGAGCGGAAACCGGCGCGGCATACGGCGGCTGGAAAGGGTCGAAGATGATTTCCTCCCTTCGGATGATGCTGTCATCGCCACGGTAGACCGCCCGCTCCACCACGTTCTTGAGTTCCCGGATGTTGCCCGGCCAGTGGTGCGCCTCCAGGGCCTCGATGGCGTCCTCGGCGAATTCGGGGATGCCGTCCCATCCCATCTCATGCGCCATGCGGGCGGCGAAATGGTTCGCGAGGTGCATGATGTCCTCCCGCCGCGCGCGCAAAGGCGGCACGAAAAGCACCTCAAAGGCGAGCCGGTCCAGCAAGTCGCGCATGAACATCCCCTCCCGGGCCTTGACCCGGAGATCGGCGTTGGTCGCGCCGATGATGCGCACGTCCACGGCTACGGGTTGCGAGCCGCCCACCCGTTCGAACGAACCATACTCCACCACGCGCAGGATCTTCTCCTGAACCTCCAGCGGAATGTTCGCGATCTCGTCCAGAAAGAGCGTTCCGCCATGGGCCGCCTCGAACCGCCCGCGCCGTTGTTTCGCCGCCCCGGTGAATGCGCCGGCCTCGTGGCCAAACAACTCCGATTCGATGAGCGTGGGCGCCAGCGCGGAACAGTTCAACGCCACGAACGGCTCCTCCCACCGCGTGGACAAGAAGTGCATGCGATGAACGGCCAACTCCTTGCCTGTTCCCCGCTCGCCCACGACCAGGACGGGCCGGTCGACGCGCGCGGCGCGGGAAAGGGCTTCTTGAAAGGCGAGAAACGCCTCGGATTGGCCCAAGGCTTCCGTGATGGGACCGGCGGCGCGCCGATCGGGCTGGTAAAGCGAATCGTAGTCGTTGGACATGGGTTTATCCTTCCAAGGCGTGGTTGCACAACCCAAAGGTTAGCGGAATTAACCACGCCATGTCAAGCCGTTCATTTGCCCAAGAATTCCGTAAGTGCTTGATACAAAAGGAGTTACAGCCCACATCAAAAATTGGCATGAATATTGTTACATGCAAAGTGGAAGTGAACCAAAACCGTGTCCTGACATACGGACTTTGAACACGAAGGAACGAGAAGCCATGAAGACCCTAGCCCCCCGCCCTGGTTTGAGGCAGCGCTTGTTTCCACGAACGCCCTTCAACGGATTGGTGGAATTTCGCAACGGCCCCGATGGGCTTAAGAAGGCGGCGTACCGCAATGTGGGACGAGGCGGAATCTGCCTCGAAAGCTCCGAGATGTTGAAGCCGGGTAATCGGGTCTTGCTGGATTTCAGCCAGTCGCTCGGCGAAGTTCTGGAGATCGAGTGCCTGGCCCGGGTTGTCTGGGCGGAGGCCACGGACCAAGGCTGTATCGCGGGTGTGCGCATTTACCACGACGAACCAAGCGTGGGCGAAACGTTGTCCGCCCTGGTTCAGCAGGCAGCGGCGAAGTCTCCCCGTTGGGAAACGATGACGCCGTACGCAATGACTTCTAGGCGCGTTGAAGCCGCTGTATCGGCGTAACCGGCGCAGGCGGGGGTTGGATTAGGCAGTCACAACAATGTTCCGGCAAATAGGCCGGGCAATTGAAATGGAGGAAAGCATCATGGGTATCTTTTCACGGATGAGCGACATCATCAGCAGCAACATCAACAGCATGCTGGACAAGGCCGAGGACCCCGAAAAACTCGTCAAGATGATGATCCGGGAGATGGAGGACACGCTTGTCGAGGTCAAGGCGTCGTGCGCTGGGGCCATGGCCACGAAAAAACGGATTCAGCGGGAGCTGAACACGGCGAACGACCGCGCCCGCGAATGGGGCGACAAGGCTCAACTCGCCGTGGACAAGGGCCGCGAGGACCTCGCCCGCGAAGCCCTCATGGAAAAGAAACGTTACACCGGCAAGGTCGAGAGCCTGGAGAAGGAACTCGAGCAATGCGACGCCCTGGTCAATCAGTACCAGTCCGACATTCAGAAGCTGGAGGACAAGCTGAGCAACGCCCGGGAACGGCAGCGCGTGCTGGTGCAGAGGCACATCCACGCCAAGGGCAAGAAGCGGGCCGAGGAAGGCATCCGCAAGGTGGATACGTCGGACGCCATGGTGCGCTTCGAGCGCTTCGAAAATCGCATCGAACGCATGGAAGCCGAGGCCGACCTCGTCAACATGGGCCGTAAGCCCAACCTCGAGGACGAGTTCAACAGGCTCAAGACGGATGAATCCATCGACAAGGAGTTGCAGGAGCTAAAGAACCGGCGGCAACAACAGACCGGCGGCGGCAGCCAATTGTAGGCGGAATGGCGTGGCGGCGCCGCGCGCCAAAGGGGTGCGCGGCGCGCCAAGCCGCAACGCAGGCAAGGGGAGTATGGGAACGATGAACAAAGCGAACAACGGCCGATTCCTTGGAGCCCTGGGGTTTCTCGGGTTCCTTGGGTTTCTGGCGTTCGGGGCCACGGAACAGTACCAACATCTCACAACCTTGGCGTATCTCTCGGTACTGTCCGTGAGTTCGTTGCTGGTGCTCATTCCTTTCGACCAAACGAAGGTGAAGGTCCCCATTGATCCCGAGAAGAAACAGTACCTCGGTTTCCTTGGGTTCTTGGGCTTCCTTGGGTTCTTGGGCAGTGGAGTGCCCGCTCTTGCAACGCTTGCCTGCATGGCCGCACTGTCCAGCCTTGCCATAGGCGGGAAACGCGCGGCGGTTGAGTAGCTTGTCCCCTTTGAAAGCGGGAACGCGTAACGCCGGTATGGCGCGAAACCCCTGCCCGGGCGTACAATAAAGGCGCAAGGCAGCGCCAGAAACAAGGAGAGCTAACCGATGAGCACCATACTGCGTTTCGCGGCCGGCGCCATTGTTTGCCTGGCCATTCTCGTGGCGGTCTTCGCGCTGTTGGCCGGGCTGACGTCGGTTCGAGTTAGCGCCGAACCGGGCGTGTCCGGCGGCGTCAGCGTATTCATGATTCCCGTTGTGGTGTTGCCCTTGATTCTGTTGGTCTTGTTCGTCTGGAGTGTGCGCGTTCTCATGAAAGATAACCGGACCGGACCGGGGTCGCCCCAAGATGAGGCGGAACTCATGCAGCAGCTACACCGAACCGCCGAACGGCTCGAAGAACGCTTGGACGCGCTGGAGACCATCCTGCTTGAAAGCCGGGACCCCCAACGCACGCGCTGGTGAAGGAGACGCGTAATGTCATTCTCGATGGTGTTCATTCTCATGCTTGGCATCATGGTGCTGATCGCTGGGCTGCTGGTAGTGTCTGTTTGCGTACGTTTTCTCATGAGCGACAACCGGAGCGGCCCGGGTTCGCCGCGCGAGGAGGCGGAACTCATGCAAGAGCTGCACCGCACGGCCGAACGGCTCGAAGAACGCTTGGACGCGCTGGAGGCCATCCTGCTTGAAAGCCGGGAGCCCCAACGCACACGGTGGTGAAGGGG
>SKRY01000418.1 GCA_007118235.1 Candidatus Hydrogenedentota bacterium
CAGCGGGCATTGCTCGTGCTGGTTGCGCGTCACGGAGATGCGCTTGGTGGAACAGCTTGAGGACGCCGCCGGCGAACTCGTCGAGCAGTTCGCCCAAGCGGGGTATCCCGGAGCGGAAGTCCAGGTGACCCTGTGGGACGGGGACCGTTTAAAGGAAACGGCTGGTTTGATGCGGCGATTCTCAAGGATCAACCTACGGGCATGACAAATCCCACCGGCAATAGCTCGGACGCACAGCGGCGCCGCGCGGTGGTGCTGCGGTATACGGCCGACCGTGAATCCGCTCCCCAAGTGACGGCCAAGGGGGCAGGGTTCCTTGCGGATCGCATCCTTGAGGTGGCCCGGGAGAACGGGATCCCCATTCACAGCGATCCCAGCTTGGTGGCCGTCCTTTCCCAACTTGACCTGAACGCGGAGATCCCCGAGGCGCTCTATCAAGCCGTGGCCGAGGTCCTCGCGTTTGTGTATCGCATGGACCAGCGGATGGGGAAACCACGCGGTTAACCACACCGGTCCCCGCAAAGGCGTCCGCCGGATGCCGGGGCCATCACACAAGACGGTGGAGGATGAATGCCATGACGGAAAGCGGGTGGACCTCGGAACTCGAGATGGCCAGGACCTTTTTCAACAACTCGACCGCGTGTCTCACGGAAGAAGATGCCGATTATGCGCCGGTCCCCGGCGTGTTCACCGTCAAGGGCCATGTAGCCCATGTGGCGCGTACGGTGGAATGGTTCATTGAGGGCGCGTTTGGAGCGGGATGGGATCTCGACTTCGAAAAGCAGGCGATGGCGGCCGAGGCCGTCGCTTCGCTGGCCGAGGCGCGGGCGTGGGTGGAGCGGGCGTTTCAACACGCAAAGGACGTCGTATCCGCCAAGAGCGAGGACGAGCTGCGCGAATGCTTTCCGGCGGACGATCCGATGATGCCGGGCGCTCCGAAACTCGTGGCTGTCACCGGCATCAGCGATCACACGGCGCATCACCGGGGCGCGCTGACGGTCTACGCCCGGCTTCGCGGCAAGGTCCCCCCCATGCCCTACGCATAGAAAGCAACCGCGCCGAAGACTGGACGAGGGAGCCCAGCCGCCGGCGCGGTCAAGTTGATATGTTCAAGGGCGAGGTTTAGTCTTCGCCGTTATCGTTCTCGATGGGCCGCAACCAAACATTGCGGAACCATACCTTGCTGTAATCCTGAAGCATGATCGGTCCCGGCTCATTGACCTCGCCGGGCAGCGCGCCGCCCGTGGGGCCAGTCACCACGGCTTCCTCGTGGATGACTTCCCCATTCAACGTTGCACAGACCTTGTCGCCTTCGTATTTGATGTAGAGGCTGTTCCACTCGCCGATCGGGTTGGCCGCCAGCACCTTCGGCGCATGTTGGTTGTAGATGGCGCCATCGGAGCCCAAGCGAATCTCCTCTTCCTCGGAGCTGTCCAGAATCTGGACCTCGACTCGGCCACGGAGGTACACGCCGCTGTTTCCGCCTTCCGGAATGCGGTAGTCCAGCTTAATCTCGAAGTCCTTCCACTCTTCCTCGGTGGCGATGTTGTTTTCGCCTTCGATGTTGGTCATGTACCCATCGTCGTCCACATACCAATTCTTGGGACCCTCGGGATCATTTGGATTGATCCACCCCGAGAGATCCTCTTCGTTGAATAGCTTGGTCCAGCCTTCTTCCTTCAGTTGCTCCTCGTCATACTCATAAAGATTCGCCATCGCGGGCGCGGCCACCAAGACGGCCAACATGCAACTCAACACAGTAGTGACGATTCGGCCATGCATTCTCATTTGGTCCCTTTCTGTTCTTGCCGGCCGCCGCACGCGCGGAAGCCTGGCTGCCTAAACACAACACAACGGATACGCAATGGTACTACAGCCCGAGGGGCATCGTCCAATGGCCGGAGAGGTCAAACGCTGTCGCCATATGACGCCAGAATACCCCGTCTTTGCCCTACTCTTCGCCTCGTTGTGTATAATATGTCTAGAGACAAGGCAGTCCAAGGCGCTCCCGCCGGCCAGGCGGGGGCGACGAACGACTGGGGAAAGAAGGGTTTTCGGCAGCTAGATGTATGTGCAATATATGAATGTGGCTCAGCCGGCGGGTGAGCGCCGGCCGGAAAGACGAGGTGACTCCCGTGGCTAAAACAATTCAGTGCCCGTTCTGTGGAAAGTTGGCCGACCCCAAGCTCAACGCTTGTCCACACTGCGGGAACTACATGCAAAAGGGGCGTGGAAGCGGCGGCCGCGCCGTCGCAAGCGGTCCGCACCATCAATGCCCTTCGTGTAACGCGGTGGTGCAAGAGGGCGACATTGTCTGTGTGGCGTGTGGCACGAACCTGTTGACGGGGCAGCAGATTGCGGGACAGAAGCTTACGGCGGCCCCCCGCCGTGATTTCTCGCGTGTGCTGTGGATCGCCGCGGCGGCGGTGATCGCGGTGGTGGCGTTGGGCGGGGCCACGTACGGGGCGTACGTTGTGTTTCGCGATCCCGTGGTCCAGGCGGGCCGGTTGGTGGAGCAGGGCCGGGTCAGTGAAGCGAACCGGCTCCTGGAGGAGTATGTGAATAGCAATCCGGACAGCGCGCGGGGCTGGTTCGCGTTGGGCGAAATCCAATGGCGGACCCGGCAATACGCGAGCGCGGCGGATTCGTTCGAAAACGTCCAAGAACTGGATCCGGGCGAGGAGCGCGCTGGAAGACTGGCCTTGCTGGCGTTGCGCGCGCTGAATGATCCCACTAACCAGAATCGGGAGATCGCTGTCCTGGAGCGCCACGTGGGCCATTATCCCGATGATGGGGAGGCGTGGTACTTGTTGGCGCTTGCGCGTGGGGCCAGCGGCGACGTTCCCGGTCAAGTGGAGGCGATGGAGCGGGCCATCGGTCTTGGACAGGACGAACCCGATTCCCGTGGTTTCATGGGAGTGGGGCTGGCGTTGGAAGGTCAATACGAGCGCGCGGCCGAGGCGATCCGGGAGGTGCTGGAGGACGCGCCCCAAGACGCGGATCTCCAGGCGGCGCTTGGATTCGTCGCGCATCTCCAGGGCAACCACGACGCGGCCATTCAGCACTTGGAGAATGCGCTTGAGCAAGGCACGGAGCTAGAGCGCGAAGTCCGCACGCAGTTGGGGCTGTTGCTGGTGGCCGAGGGCCGCGCGGCCGAGGCGGAGCGCCATCTACAAGCCGTGACCGCGCAAGCCGGCGCGTCGCCCGCGGCCCGGTTTTTCCAGGCCGTGAGTCAACGGAGCCGGGGCCGGCAACAGGAAGCCCTGAACACGTTTGAACAACTCATGCAGGAGGATCACCCCTTCGCCCAGCATGCGGCCGCGCAGGTTGCGGGCATCTATCTTGATCGCGGCGACACGAGCGCCGCGCGAGACGCCGTGGACCAAGCCCTTCAATCGCTGGGCGATTCGGCGGCCTTGCTTACCTTGGAGGGGCGTATCCACATGATGGAAGGGGACTACGACCAAGCGCGGGACCTGTTCCGCCGGGCCATTCAATTGGACCCGGATCATGCCCCGGCGCGCTTGGAGAATGGGTTGTTGCTGGTGCAACGGCGCGCCTTCTCCGAAGGAATTCGCGAACTGGAGCGGTATGTGCAGTTGATTGATCCCGCCACGCCGGGCGCGCAAGTGGAAGACGTCAATGCGTTGATTGAACAGTTGAGGCAAAGCGGAGCCGCCGGGCGGCAAGCCAGCGCCGCTAGCGTGAGGACGAGGAGTTAGAAGCCAATGATGACACGTATACTTACCGCCATGGCGCTGAGCCTGATCGTGGCCGCCGGACCGGCCTTCGCCTGGGGCCCACAAACCACTTCAAGCATCGTGACCAGCGCGGCCCATGTCCTTTCCCGGGAGGGGACCATTCCGTTGGCGAACCTTGAACGGGACCTGCGCGGGGGGGCGTCCCTTCCGGAAAGCGCCCTGTACGACTTGGCCCCGGAAGCACGGGAGAGCCTCGTGCAAGCCATCGAGTCGCAGATGTATCTCTTGCAGACGGTGCGGGGCGATCGCGTGGATCCCTATCTTGCGTATCGTCTCGGGGTGCTCGGGAACTTGGTGGCCCGGGCCACGGCCCCGCTGCAAGACGCGGGAGCGGTGGTGCGTGAACAGTACTATCAAGATGTGGACAACCACATTGGGCAGGCCACGATTCGCCCGAGATCGCGCCGGCAAGTCGAGCCCCGCACCTATTTCGCCGATAGGCGCCGCGAAGCGCAGGCCGACAACATGGCCCTGCAGAACCATTACCGCACGGGGAGCAGCTTCGACGGGGTGGCGCGCGCCACCCTTTCCGAGAACGCCAGCCGTTCCATGAATGCCGTGGCCGACGTGTGGCACACCATTTTGACGCAACGCACGGCGACGGCGGATATCCCCCGCGACGGCATGCGCGAGTATCTGGTTCAGGCGATTGAGTTCTACGTCTATCGCGGCAACATGCAAGAGATGGAGCGGGCGTATGCCCGCATGGAGGAGCTGGATCTCCGTACGGCCGAGGTGCGGGAAAAGGTCGGGGATATCTTGTTGGAAGCTGGCCGCGCCGAGAGAGCCATGGAAGAGTACCGGGCCGTCTTGGAGGAGGATCCAAACCAGCGGCAGGTCGCGCGCAAGATATCCGATTACTTCATCGAAGTGGGCGATGAGGCGTTGGAGGCTGGCCGCCTTGAGGCCGCCCGCGACGCATTCAACGAGGGCGCCAGCGCTGACCAGCTCAACGAAGAGGCGCAGCAGAAGCTGGTGCAAGCCCGCCGGGAAATCCAAGCGCGCCAGGATCGCCGCGAGGCCGAGCTGGCCATGCTGCAGCAAGGCGAGTCCCTCAAGGACCAAGCCGAGGCGTTGATGCGGGACGGGGATTACGCCGGGGCCACGGAGACCCTGCGTCAAGCGCTTCAGACGTTTGGCGGCGTGACCGATGAGTTCGTCGACCTCGCCCGCCAGGCGCAAGTAGCGATGAACGGCGTGGAAGCCGAATTGGCCGATGTGCAGGACCGCCTCGTGGAAGACGCCATCCAGCTTAGCGGGGCGGGCAGCGTGATTGACCCGCGCGCCATCACGGCGGACGACGATCTCGAGCTGAATCGCGATGCGCTCCGCAGTCTCGTCACCAAACGCTACGAGATCGAAGTGCAGCGGCTGCGTCAAGAAATGGAGGCCGAACTCGGCGGCGGCCTATAGCGGTTGTCCCTCCTTTTCGCCTTCATGGGAAAAGCTCAAGGGGATGTGATTCCGGAGGAAACTTCCGGCAATCACATCCCCTTGTTGTGTGGCGAGGGGGACTGGGTGTTTGCCCAGTCTTACCAGCGTTTGCCCACCTCGGCCTTCATGAAGGTAAGCGCGTCCCGCGCCAGTTGCTCTTCCGTATCGTACATGCGGCGCCAAATCTTGGTGGCCGGAATAAGCTTCTCCAGCGCCACGCCGAAGGCCTCCACCGTCATCATGCCATCGTAGCCAATCGCCTTGAGGGCGTCGAAGGTCTCGTCCCAACGCACATTGCCCTTGCCCGGCGTGCTGCGATCGTTCTCGGAGACGTGAACGTGCGCCAGTTGGCCCTTCAACGCCTTGATGGCCTCCGGCACGTTCTTCTCCTCGATGTGGCTATGGAAGGTGTCGTACATCGCCTTGCAGCGGGGATGATTCACGTCCTTGCAGAAGCGGGCCGTGTCGGCGGCGGTGTTGAGCAGATAGCATTCGAAGCGGTTCAGGTACTCCAGAGCCAGCGTTACGCCGCACTTCTCCGCGTGTTCGGCCACTTCGCGCATCCCGTCAACCGCCCATTTCCACTCATCGTTCGTGGGACCCTGGCCGCTGAAGACCCCCAGCCCTGAATGAAAAGGTCCCACGAGCGTGTCCGCCCCCACCGCCTGACAGCATTCCACCGCCGCCTTGTTGTCCGCGACGCCTTTCTTGCGCTCATTGGGGTCGTTGCTCATGGGGTTGGAATCCCCTCCGCGAACCGTCACGCCCGTGCGCTTCAGGCCCAAGCCATCAAGGCGATCCTTCCACGGCGCGTAGTTGGCGGGATCCACGTCGAACATCGGCAGCTCGACCGCGTCGTAGCCGATCTCCTTGAGTTTTTCGAGCAGAGGCAGCGTATCCTCCCCTAATGTGTCGGTCCACAACAGCAAATTCATTCCGTACTGCATGGCGGCAACTCCTTTCGCTTTTGTGGGGTTTTGCGCGAAACCGCCCGGCCGGCGGCTCTGTCTCCCCCTTGTTGAAGTCGAACCCGTGTGAGGCGATGCTCCGCATCAACGAATACACTCACATGGCCTGTGAGGGAGAACTCTATCATGGATTCGCAGGGTTGTGCTACTGACTGGCCACTGCTTAGTTGATTGGCCCCAACCTCATGAATGTACCGGTAGAGGTTGACATAGTCTGAACTGGCTTCGCGTCGAATCCATCCCGTAGGGTTGAAG
>SKRY01000342.1 GCA_007118235.1 Candidatus Hydrogenedentota bacterium
CTTGCTGGGCTCGGAGTTATTTGTTGGTTTGTCAGTCTTATAAGAATATAATTATTAACACACAATACTGCCCCTTTAGCTCCAGATATAACATCTTTCCTATATTCTTCTATTATCTTTGCGATCTCTGTGCCTCTGTGGTTCAAATCTTGTCCATCTTGTAAATCCTGTCCATTCCCCCTCTCCGCGCCCTTGACTACTGAACATCTTTTCAGTATCCTGTCCCCCATCGCAACCAGAGGGAGGGCGCGTCCCATGAAAATGAGCGAGCTTGTCCGGTACGGCATCCCGCCCGAGATCCTCCGCCTGTGGGAGGAAGGGGAAAGCGATCGGCTGTTGCCGTTGCAGGAGGCGGCGGTGAAGGCGCACGGCCTGTTCGACAGGGGCAACCTGCTGTTTCAGGCCCCGACGAGTTCGGGCAAGACCTTCATCGGCGAGATGGCGGCGCTGCAAACGGCATTGCGCCGGAAGAAAGTAGTGTACCTCGTGCCGCTGAAGGCGTTGGCGGGGGAGAAATACCGGCTGTTGCGGGAGAAGTACGAGCCCTACGGCGTGAAGGTCATCGTGTCGTCGCGCGATCACCGCGAACACGACGGCGCCTTCGAGGCGGGCGATTTCTCCATCGCCGTGGTGGTGTACGAGAAGCTGGCGCAATTGCTCGTGCGGCGGCCGGAACGCCTGCACGAGATCGAGCTGGTCATCGCCGATGAACTCGAAATCCTGTCGGACCCCGACCGGGGCGCGGCGGCGGAATTGCTGCTGACGCGGGTGGTGCAGGCAGGCGCGCGGGTGATTGGCCTTTCCGCGGTGCTGGGCGGAGCGGACCGCCTCGCGGAATGGATGGACGCCCGGCTCGCGGCGCACGACCGTCGGCCCGTCGAGCTGCGCTACGGCGTGATTCACGAAGGCGTGTTCCGTTACCGCACGTACAACGCCCTTGGCGAGGCGGAGGAACCCGCCGCGGACGCGGAATCCGAATCCGTGTGGGACCTCGTGACGCAAAACCTGCTGGCCTTCGTGGAGCGGGGCGAGTCCTGCCTTGTGTTCGTGAAGGCGCGGCGCGAATCGCGGCTCGGCGCGGAGCGGTTGGCGGAACGGCTGGACCGGCCCGCAGCCGCGGAGGCCATCGAGGCGCTGCGCGGGCTCGAACCGACGCATTCCCGCGAATGCCTGTTGAACACGCTGAACAGCGGCGTGGCCTTTCACAATGCGGATCTGGCGCCGGAGGAACGCCACGTGGTCGAGGAGGCGTTTCGCCGGGGCGAGGTGAAGGCGCTGGTCTCGACGAGCACGCTCGCGCAAGGGCTCAATCTGCCCGCGCGCAACGTCTTTCTCTCGACGGACAAATGGCGCTACGACCCGCGCTTCGGCATGCCCTGGAAGACGCCCATCCTCCGCTCGGAATACGAGAACATGAGCGGACGGGCCGGGCGCTATGGCGCGGGCCACGATTTCGGACGGGCCATTCTGATCGCGCCGACGGCGTTTGATTGCGAGGCGTTGTGGCGGCGCTATGTGGAGGGCGCGCGGGAACGCATCGAGCCGCGGCTGACGCGCGAACCGCTCGGCGATCACGTGCTCCGGGCCATCGCGGCGCGCGCATGCCAGACGGAGCCCGAACTGCAACGCTTCTTTCACCGCACGCTGACGGGCTGTTGGATTTGGCGCGAGACCTTGAGCCCGGCCGAGAGCGAGGCCCGCGTGCGCGATGCGTTGGACCAGGCCATCGAGGCGGGCATGGCGGCGCGCGGCGCCCACCATCGCTTGGAGGTCACGCCGGTGGGCCAGGCCGTGGCGGCCAAGGGCATCGCCATGGAGACGGCGGGCGAACTCCAGCATTGGCTGCGGGCAACCGGCGGCGGACCGTGGCCGGACGTGGACCTGCTCCTCGCGGCCGCCCTCACCCCATGCGGCCGCATGCTTCACGCCGCGTTGTCCGCCCGCGAATACGCGCACGCCGAGTACCTGGCCTGGCTCAAGCGTCTGACGGCGGACGAGCCCTTGGACGCGGACACGCCCCTCAACCGCCTGCGCCAGACCGTCACGCAACCCTTCTTTGAAGAGGTCCGCGCCGTCAAGGTGGCCTTGCTGTTGCTCGAATGGATGGACCACGCCTCGATGTACGCGCTGGAAGAACGGTTCGCCGTGTTCGGCGGACAAGTGCTCGCGGCGGCCGACCAACTGGGCTGGCTGTTGGACGCGGCGGCGGCGTTGGCGGAAGCCTCCGGCGCGGACGAGACCCTCGTGCGGCGCATCGCCACGCTTGCGGAACGGGTCCAGCACGGATTGCGGGAAGAGGCGTTGCCCTTGGCCCGGCTCAACCTGCCCGGCCTGACACGGAACGCCATCGCGGCCCTCGCGGCGGATGGGCTGACGGATCCCGGGGCCATCGCGCAATGCGGCGCGGCCGCGCTCACTCGTCACGTGCCCACGGAGACGGCCCGGGAACTCCAGCGCTGGGCGGAGCAACACCAGCCCCCGCCGGAGGCGCCCCCTGCGTCCACGGAACCCGTCCTGGTCGTGAGCGACGCCCGGCCCGGTGAAATCCGCCTCGACGGCGTGGTCATCCCCGTGCAAGAAAAGCAGTACCGCCTCATCCGCGCGCTGGCCGAGCGGCCCGGTGAATGCGTATCGCACGAGACCTTGTACGAAGCCATCTGGGGCGAGACCATCGTGGAGCCGAACCAGCGCCATTTCCAGAAAGGCCAGCTCACCAAACGCATCGCCAAGGCGCGCCCGGAGCGCAAGAACCTCATCCGCGCCATCCCCAAACGCGGCCTCCTGCTCGACCTGGCCCCAGCCCAAGTCCGCCTCGACGCGGTGTGTGCCGTGAGGGAAACTTGCACATGACTCATGGGATGGAGAAGATGAAGGAGGGGCGGTGGCAGCTCCCCGCGTTCCGGCGCGTCCGGGTCTATTCGCGATTAGTTCGCTGCCGTTGAAGGGAGTATGGAGGCTGTTGGCGATTTCAACAACGGATGAGACATCCCCTTCCCGTTCTTGGCGCTCACTGAGGAGGCTTCACCCATGAACACGCGAGAGTTTGTCTTTGAGAAAACCATACTGATCCTCATCTCACTCCTTGCCGCGGCCGCTATGTTCGCGTACCTCACCTTTGAGGCCAAGACGGTGTCCGTTCGAAGAGATGTCTCCAGACTCTTCCAAAGCCCGGAGTATCAAGAAGTCGAAGTCAACCGGCTCGAGTCCCGCGAGGAGCCGCTTCCCATCCCGGGCAGGGTCCTACTCACTGTGCTCACCGCTATTGGGTATCCGGTTGTCGCTTCCGTTGTGGTTGCCTTCTGCGCCCGGCTGCGAAGGTGGGCTTACCGCACCAGCGAAGACGCGTGGGACGACAAGGCGCGCTTGGAATACGGGGCTATCTGGCCCGTGACCCTCGTGGCATGCCTAATCGTCTACGTCTTTCTCGGCATCATCCATCGCGTCTTCTGAGCGGCCGATCGGATCCTTGCGTACCTGCGAAGCCTGCGTTATGCTAATGATGCCATGCGGCGATGCATAATCTCGGGAGCCTTTCGATGCACACGTTACTTGTCCAGCACATTCTGGAGAGCAATCCGCCCGAGTTCACAGTCATCCGCCACGAACCTTACCAACCCGCGCGCGAACCGGTGAAGGTGACGCCACCCGATGGGTTTCCCGTTGAGGGACGGCCCAATAGCGATCTCCGCCGCGAATTGCGCTGGTACCTTGAGACGTTTCTGGAGTATCCCTTTCACCCCGAGACGGACCACGCCGATCGGGTGCTCGACGCCTTGAAGGCATGGGGCGAGACGGCCTTCGAGGCGCTATTCAACGCGGGCCAGGCGCGCGACTTCTACCGGGACGCCACACGGGACGGCCTTCAGGCCTTGAGCATCCGGGTCGTGGCCGATGACCCGCACGTCCTTGCCTGGCCTTGGGAAGCGCTACACGATCCCCAGCACGGGTACCTCGCGCACCACTGTCACATCGAGCGGCAACTCGCCAGCACCCCGGATCCCTTGCCGCTGCCCGACAGCCTTCCCCAGGATCAAATCAACATCCTGCTGGTGACGGCCCGCCCCTACCCGCATGACGTACAGTACCGCTCCATTTCCCGGCCCCTGGTCGATCTGATCGCCGAAAAGCGGTTGCCCGCCGAAGTGACTCTGTTGCGGCCGCCGACCCTTGAACGCTTGCGGGAAGTGCTCAGGGAACGCCCCGGCTACTTCCATCTCGTGCATTTTGACGGCCACGGCGGATACGGCCCGATTTCGGACACGTCTGAAGCAGCCGCCGCCTTGGCCGAATCCGCGGCGCCGCACGCCTTCCGGGGCTCGCAAGGTTGTCTTGTCTTTGAGACGCCGAATGGCGACGCCAAGCTGGTTCCCGCTGACATCCTAAGCGCCCTGTTACGCGAACACCGCATCCCGGCCATGGTGTTGAACGCGTGCCAGTCGGCCACGATAGACGAGCACGCCGAGGACGCCTTCGCCTCCGTCGCCGCCTCGGCCGTCCGGGCGGGCGTCCGCTCCGTCGTGGCCATGGGGTATTCCCTTTACGTGAGCGGCGCGCAACAGTTTCTTCCCGAGTTCTACCGGGAGCTGTTCGAAACGGGCAGCCTCGGCGAACCGGTCCGCGCGGGCCGCCAACAGATGCTCGCCGAGCCCGGCCGCGTCTGCGCGCGCGGGGCGTTTCCTTTGCAGGATTGGCTGGTCCCCGTGGTCTATCAGCAGCATGCCGCCGATTTACGCTTTCTCGGCGAACCCAAGCCAGACGCCAGTCAACAGCACGCCGTGGACGAGTCCCGCCTGCCGGAAGAGGCGCGCGCCACGGAGAGCCCTTACGGCTTCATTGGCCGCGACGGGGCCATCCTCCAACTGGAACGCGCCATGCGCGGCCCGGCCCCGGCCATCCTGGTCCACGGCATTGGCGGGACCGGCAAGACCACGCTGGCGGCCGGTTTCCTGCGTTGGCTGGAGCAAACCAACGGCCTTGGCGCGGGCTGCTTGTGGTTCGCCTTCAACGACATCCGCTCCGCGGAATACGTTCTCAACCGCACGGGGGAAGCCCTGGGCGCCCCGGACATCGCGGCCTGGAACACGGAACAGAAGCTCGACGTGCTCAGCCGGGCCTTGCGCGAAAACCCGGTGGTCATGGTCTGGGACAACTTCGAGTCGGCCGCGGGCAATGAAGCCGCCGGCGTCGATCCCTTGCTGACGCCGGAGGATCGCGAAACGCTCATCGAATGGCTGCGCCGGCTGCGCGGCGGCAAGACGAAGGTCCTCGTCACCAGCCGGAGCGAGGAGTCGTGGCTGACGTCCGAGCTGCGCCGCCGCGTCGAACTGGGCGGACTGCAAGGCGAGGAGCGCTGGGAGTTCTGCGCCGCTATTCTCGACGGACTCGGGGTCAAGATCAACCGGGACGACACGGATCTGAGCGAACTCATGGACACCCTCGGCGGTCACCCACTGCTCATGGGGGCGATCCTGCCGCGGCTCGAACGCGAATCCGCCGGGACCGTGCTGAAGGCCATTCAAGAAAACATCGCGCGCTACGATTCCGCCACAACGGCCACCCTTCGCTTCATCGAGGACACCCTGCCGGCCGAGCTTCGGCCGTTGTTGATCCCCTTGGCGCTACATGAGCGGTATGCGGACGCCGATTACATGGCGCACATGGCCAACTTCGTGGGCAGCGGCGCGCCGGGCCGGGAGACGATTGACCGGTTCTTTACAGCCCTCGCGACGGCGGGCCTCGTGCGGCATATCGGACACTCCATCCACGAACTCCACCCCGCGCTGACCAGCCACCTGCGCGCCGGGGCGCTGGCCAATGCCGAACCGGCAGACCGCGAGGCCTGGAGCCGCGCCTTCACCGACACAATGGGCTCGGTGGCCGATGAATTGGGTCCCCGGCCGCTACACGAGCAGCGCTTTCAGTTGTATCTCCACGAGGCGAATTTCCACCGCGCCCGCCAACTTGCCGAGGATCTGGAAATGGGCAGCGATTTCGCCGTGCTGACGCAATGCCTCGCGGTTTACGCGCAGAACACACGAAACTTCGATAGCGCTGAACGGCTCTACCAACGTTTGGCGGAAAACCGAGCCGCGCAAGGCGATCGCGAAGGAGAGGCCGGGGCCTACCACCAACTGGGCAACATCGGCTTCTTGCGCCGCGATTTTGATCAAGCCGGGCAGTGGTACCGCAAGTCACTCGAAATCAAGGAAAAGCTGGGCAACGAGCACGGCGCCGCCACAACCTACCACCAACTCGGCATCGTCGCCCAGGAGCGCCGTGATTTCGACCAGGCCGAGCAGTGGTACCGCAAGGCGCTCGAAATCGAGGAAAAGCTGGGCGACGAGCATGGCGCGGCCACAACCTACCACCAACTCGGCATCGTCGCCGAGGAGCGCCGTGATTTCGACAGCGCCGA
>SKRY01000127.1 GCA_007118235.1 Candidatus Hydrogenedentota bacterium
GGCAGCACGGTCCGGTCCAACGCTTCAAGCCAGTCCTCTGGCCCGCGGCCCGGCCTCATCTGGACGTTAAGGTTCGTGTTGTCTGCGCCGCGTTCGATTGGAAAGCCCGTGCCGGGATAGTGCGGGTGCTGATGGATGCTCGCGTAGTAGATGCTGGGATCGTCGAGGGTGGCGTCTTGCGTGCCGTTGCCGTGGTGCACGTCCCAGTCCAGGATGGCCACGCGCTCCATCCCACGAACCGATTGCAGCCACCGCGCGGCGACGGCCACGTGGTTGAACAAGCAAAAGCCCATGGCGCGCTGGCGCTCGGCGTGATGGCCCGGCGGACGGGTGACGCAGAAGACACGGTCCGCCGTCCCATCCAGCACGGCCTCGCATGCCGCCAAGATGCCCCCGCATGCGAGCAAGGCGGCGTCCCACGATCCGGCTCCCATGGGCGTGTCGGGATCGGGATACACGGCGCTCGTCTTGCACGCTGTTTCGACCGCGTCCACATGCTCCGCCGCATGAACGCGCAAGAGATCCTCCCGCCGGGCGGACTCCACCTCAAGCCGCGGCGGATCCAGCCCGGCCTCCCGAAACCCGCGCAGGATGGCGCGAAGGCGATCCGGCCGTTCCGGGTGTCCCGGCCCCGTGTCATGCGCAAGCGTCTCTTCCCGGTACACAACGGCGGTCTTCGCCATGTGGCAGACTCCCTATACGTGGCGCTCAACTTTCCTTTCAGTCTCAGGGCGCGCCGGTTCCCCCGCGCGATGTATACGGGCCATGGACTGAACGCACCGCGCGTTCCTCGGTGGCGTCGTCAAGGACAATGACGCGGTATTGCCCGCCACCGGGCTCCACGCGCACCACGATGTGCCCCTCGGACGCATCAGCTTCGTTGATGCGCCGCTCGAGCCAATCGGCCTCCTCTTCCCCGAACAGATCGGCCATGTTCGGCTTGCGCCCTTCCCACATGCCGTTGGTCATGAATATGCCGCGCTCCCCGGGATAGATCTCCTCCGACATCATGCGCCGCATCACATCGGGACCAGGATGACTCGCGGCGTACACGGCGAGGATGTGGATGCGCGGCTGCAGCACGCTCAAGAAGAACGCGTTCGCGGCGTCGCGGAAACCGTGGTGATTGAGGGCGTGCACATCAACGGGTCCCGTCACCCAGGCGACGGCGGATTCCATGTCACGCCATGCCGGCGCGTCGTCGGGAATCACGCCGTTGAGATCGCCGCCGTTGAAGTAGGCGAACGGTCCGTAGCGCAGCCGGAAGGCAAGGCTGCAATTGTTCTCACTAGGTGGATCGTCCCGGGGAAACCGGTTACGGACATTCAGGTCCTCGCCCGTCCAGACTTCGCCATTCACGGCAATATTGCGGACCTCGAACGCGGGATAGTCCTCCGGCGCGTGTCTGAGCGTGATTTGGTCATTCCGTCCAGCCTCGAACCGTTCAACTTCCATCCCCCCTTGCTCGATGCCCCACGCAAGGAAGTCCCGGTAATTGCTCATCATCCGGTTGTCGAGAGACGCCGGGAAATCGTAGGCCGGCCATCCGCGGTCGATCACGGTGTGAATGGGGATCGCGTCTCCAACCCCGGTGATGCCAGAGAGCCGGTAGGCTCCCGAGGCGGACAGGGGCGAATTATCGGTCACCGTGCCCATGTGGTCGCCGTGAAAATGAGTAACCACCGCGTAATCGAGCACAACCTCATCGCCGCTGGGATGGACATCCCATATGTAGCGCGCCACCCATTCAGCGGGCGGCCGGGAATCGCTGGGCAACGGCGGCGCGTCATAATGCGGCGGCCGATCGCGCACGGTCGCGCCCGCGTCGAGCAACATCGCCGTTCCATCGGGGAAGATAAACAGCGCGGCATCGCCTGTGCCGATGTTGATCTGATGGATGTCGAGCATGCCGGGTTCCCATGGGGGTAAGGGTTCCCCCACGGCGGGTTCGCCTAAGGCGGCCCTCATGGTCAACGCCAAGCCCGTCAGGAGAACCGCCAAAAGCGCCACGCGGGGCCACCCGCGCCCGCGCCGGATTTGGCGTTCCGCCAAGTACGCCATCCCACCGCATTCATGCGGCTGATTCCTCTTGCAGTCAATACGCTTATCCATGTGCCGTATCCTCCGTGGGTTTGGTGACGGAACACCTCGCGCCGATCCGCGGCATCCGTCAGGGCAGGTACGAGAACGCCAATCAGTCTATCACAGGACGCTCATGCGGCACGCCGCCCCGCTTGCCGCCAACACCGGGATCTTCAGCGCCATATGGGTCTTGCCGATAATGGAGTATAGCGGCCTGGAACGCGGCCGCCGGGCCGGAAAGAGAATCGCCATTCCACCCCAAGCAAAATAATTAACAAATAGGTATACCATTAAATCCATACACCTATTGCTCCTTGATTTGGCAATATAGTGGGTATTGCGAATTTCTTTTACAACATCTTGTGTATATGCTCGCGGCGTGATAGAATAGCTGCATTTTGCGGCGTTCTCTTTGAATAACATCACGGGATTCCAAGTGTAAAGGTATGGACGTAACAACCATCATCGGGCTTGTAGCGGGCTTCACCCTTATGTTGCTCGCCATTGTGTTGGGGGGCGCACCCGGCGTGTTTTGGAATCCCCCCGGATTCATCATCGTCATCGGGGGGACCGTGGCCGCCACGCTGGTCAATTATCCCTTGCGGGATGTGCTCAGCGTGCTTGGCACGCTCAAGAACGCCTTTATCCACAAGGCCACCACGCCCGAGCATCTTATCGAGAAGCTTGTAAGCTTCGCCACCATCGCCCGGCGCGAAGGCATCCTTGCGCTGGAAAGCCACGCCTCCGAGACCGAGGACGCGTTCCTCGAAAAGAGCGTTCAGCTCGCCGTGGACGGGACTTCCCCCGAACTGATCAAGGATGTGCTCACCACGGAACTCGCCTTTCTGGAGGATCGCCATTCCATGGGACAAAACATCCTGTCCGCCATGGGCACATTCTCCCCCGCCTTCGGGATGATCGGGACCCTGATCGGGCTGGTGCAGATGCTCGCGGAACTCGAGGATCCCTCCCGTATTGGCGAGGGCATGGCCGTGGCCTTGCTGACCACGTTATACGGGGCATTGCTCGCCAATGTCTTCTTCTTGCCCGCGGCCGGCAAACTGCGGGTGCGCACCGGCGACGAGTTGCTCGCGAAGGAAATCATCGTCGAGGGCATCCTTTCGATTCAGGCTGGTGATAACCCGCGCGTTGTTGAGCAGAAGCTCAAGGCGTTTATCTCCCCCTCGACACGCGAGAATGTCCAGGTGGGACGGTAACATGCCGCAATACAACCGGAATCGCGGCAACAAACAAGACCAGCGCCGGGGAGCGCCGGCGTGGATGGTCACCTACGGCGACCTGATGAGCTTGTTGCTGACGTTTTTTGTCCTTCTGCTTTCATTTTCGTCGATCACGGAGGAGAAATTCGAGGAAGCCCTTCTCTCGCTGCGCGACGCCCTGGGCATCATGCCGCAGAGCGTGAGCATTGTCAGTATTGAACAAGAAGCCCGGACCATGCCCCGCACGCCCCGCAGCATCGAGCGGGTGGCACGGGAAATGCAACGCCGGCTACAGGTGCTGGGCCGGGAACACGAGGTGGAACTGGAATACGACGAGGGCGGACTCAAAGTCAATCTGCCCGCCCAGATCCTCTTTGAGTCCGCTAGAGCCGAGGTCAGACCAGAGGCCCATGACGTCTTGGACACCCTGGCCGAGGTGCTCGGGGACCTGCCCGATTCGACGTTCGAGGTGCGGGGCCACACGGACAGCCGGCCCCTGCTGAGCAGCGCGATCTTCGAGGACAACTACGACTTGAGCTACGGCCGGGCCAAGTCGGTCACCACCTATCTCAACCAGATGGGAGGCGTGCCGCTCGAGCAATTCGAGATCGTGGCCCTGGGCCCCGCGCAGCCCGTGGCCAGCAACGAAACCGAGGAGGGCAGACTGAGAAATCGCCGGGTGGAACTCCAAATCCGGGGCGAGTTCGAAGAAACGGAACTCGAGGAATTGCATCAGCGCTTTGATGCGCACGAAAACCTCGGCGCCTCATCGTCCGGAGAAGACCCGGCCACGCCCTGACCGGTTCGTTTCCCGGGCGCCTTCCGGGGCAGCCTCGCCCTCTGAGGTCCGCGCCGTTTTGAAGCGCCCCCATTGTTCTTGACAATGTCCAATTGTAATTAGCCGATGATGAGGTGGTATTATGGCCGATGAACAAAACAATTCGCCCCGGGGTGGGCTAAAGAGGAAATTGGTGGCGCTGGCTGTGGCGTTCGCCGTTCCAGCGCTGGCGGCGGCGGGTGTCTATCACTTCGTGGTCCATCCCATGCTGACGCAGGATGAGGCGCACGCGGGGGAAGATGGAGGCGACCGCATCTCGGCATCGGCCGTGACGCTCTCCATGGACGAATCGTTTGCCACGGTCAATATGTCCAACACCAACATCCCCGCGTCCCTTTTGCTATTCAAGGTGTCGCTGGAGTGCGCGAATCCGGAGACGGCGGAATTGGTGCGTAGACATGAGGCCCGATTCGTCGATATGATCAACAGCCTCCACAGTTTCCGGAAGCGCGAAACGCTGAACGACGCCCGCATCAAGGAAGAAATTCAACAAGAAGCCATCCGGCGGGCCAACGCCATACTGGAGCGGCTGCCGGGAACACAAAACTCCAATGTGGACTACCGTATCACGGACGTGTTCCATGAACGGTTCGCCGTACAGGATCAGATTTGATGCAAGACACCGCGCAACAGGCATCGGGCCACGAGTTCCAGGAGATTTCCCACTCAACGCCCGAGAACAGCAATCATCACCTGCGGCTTGAGGATCTCAAGAATGTGCCGCTTGAGGTGACCGCGGAACTGGGACGCTGTTCGATGCTGGTGCGCGATGTGCTGAACTTGCGCGTTGGGTCGGTCATTTCGCTGAATAAACAAGCGGGCGAGATGACCGATATCTATGTGCGCAACATGCCGCTCGGCCGGGGCGAGATCGTAGTCTTGGCCGAGATGTTGCACGTGCGCATCAGCGAGATTCACGGGGCGGGTGAACGAAACGAGGGCGAAAGCAATGTCGGGTAATCTCTGGCTTGCGCGGACAGCGCTGGCGCTTCTGGGGGCGGCGTTCATGATGCCGCCCGCCAGTGCAACGCCGTTCGGGGCGGTACACGATGGCGAACCGGGGTGGGCTACTCCGCCTCAGATGACGTTTCCGATCGAAGAGACGCGCTATCTCCTCGAGCCCCCTTTCGAGTGGGAAGAGGAAATCGAAGAGGAACAGCCGGAGCCGCCCCCGGCCTTCTGGGCCGCGTATCAACAGGAGTTGAACGCGATTCTGGACGGCGGAGCGCCCGCGGAGGAAGGCGCCGAGCCGGGCATGACGGGGCTGGGGGAAACCGGCGAGACGGGTCCAGGCCGCTTCCTGCCGGATATGGTCCGTCCCTATCTTCAGACCATCATGGCGCTGCTCATTGTACTCGCGGTGTTCATCCTTCTCGCCTATGGCCTGCGCCGCCTGGGACAACGCGCCTCCGTGTTTCCCCAGAGCAATGTCGCATCGGTCATTGGCCGGGTGTACCTGACGCCACGCGTGTCGCTGCATTTCATCCGGACGGGAGACAAGGTGCTCGTGGTGGGCGTGGGTCAGAATGAGCCCTCCCTCCTCACCGAGTTCCCCGCCGAAACCTTTGAGAAGCAGCAGATGCCCGCCCACGGTTTGGCGGAAACCGCTCGGGACTCCAGGGAAGGTTTGGGGCAGCAACGCCCCGGAGACGAGTTCTGGGCGGAACTGCAAGCCAAGACCAGGGAGTTAACGCGGGAGGAGCAGAGTTCTTCATCCGACCCCGACACGGCGGACGTGAACGCCTTGCGCGACGACATTCAACGGCTGCGGCAAACCCTGCAAGACAGCTCGCGGGACAGAAACGCCCGTTGACCGGCGTATATCCAGTTCTCTTATTCACTTCAGTGCGATAAGCCAACGGCTTGACGCCGGTAAGCCCGGCCACAAGCTCCACCCCCTGTTCGACAACCGGATTCAGTGAGGTTTGGGGTTCCAGAAGACGCGAGACCATGAGCCGTTGTAACGCCCTTGTCCGTAACGGCGTCCGTCCCTCCGGAGCGCATCGCAACATGCGCCGCGGAGGGCATGTCCTTGTGCTGCTCGCAATTCTTCTGGCATTGGGGGCCGCTTTCCCGGCCGCGGCGCAAGAGCCCGGCGACAATCCCGTGGGTTTGAACATCGTTGAAGGCGTGGGCGCCGCCACTGAACCCGGCCAGATTGGCGCCACCCTCACATTGGTGTTTGTCGTCACGATTCTGGCCCTTGCCCCCGCCATTTTGATGATGACGACGTCGTTCACCCGGATCATCATCGTGCTGGGATTCCTCCGCCAAGCCTTGGCCACCCAGCAATCACCGCCGAACCAAGTCCTTATCGGACTGGCGTTGTTCCTGACCTTCTTCATCATGGCGCCGACCTACATAGAAGTAAACAACGAGGCCTTGCAACCGTACCTTCAAGAGGAAATCGGCCAGGCCGAGGCCCTGGAGCGGGCGCTCATCCCCATCCGCGAGTTCATGTTCCGCCAGACCGAACCCAAGGATCTGGCGCTGTTCATTAACATCGCCGGCATGGAGCGGCCCAATACGCCCGACGATGTGCCCCTCCATGTGCTCATGCCGTCATTCGTGCTCAGCGAGTTGACCACGGCCTTCATCATGGGGTTCTACATCTACATCCCGTTTCTAATCATCGACATGGTCGTCGCGAGCACGCTCATGTCCATGGGCATGATGATGCTCCCCCCCATTTTCGTGTCCCTGCCCTTCAAGATCATCATGTTCGTACTGGCCGACGGATGGTACTTACTCGTGGGCTCCCTCGTTGAAAGCTTCAATTAGCCCGGGACTAGGGGAGAGGTGCGTCTTGGCCCCTTGCCCCCAATCAACGGTTAGGGTGGTGTGCTGAACATATGCATCCCCCCGGCCATTCATTCAAAAGGGGAACCGTATGGACGCCCTCCAGGCGGCTTATGTGCCGGCGAGATGCCAGCGGTACGAATTATTCCCCCTTCGGAAGGGGGACCGAGGGGGATGTTGTTCCCTGGAGTAGCGTCCTTACCCGGCGATTGGTCCGGCGGAAGCGGGGTTGCCCGCCGCGGCGGCGCTCGGGTAGGATACGCCCCTCGTTCATCGCCCATTCACAATACAACACAAAACCTGCAAAACCAGGAGACATCATAGCGCAATGATAGAACCCATCCGCTGGAACAACGGCCAACTCGAGATCATCGACCAGACCGAGTTGCCTGTCACATGCAAAACCCTGGCGCTGCACACCGCAAGCGAGGTGTGGGAGGCCATCCACTCCCTGCGGGTCCGCGGCGCGCCCGCCATCGGCATCTGCGCCGCCTATGGCGTGGTCACCGGATTCAAGGAACGTATGCCCCATACGCCCGCCACGGCGCAGGCTGCTATTGAGGAGATCGCGTCGTATCTCGCGGGTTCGCGTCCAACGGCGGTCAATCTCTTCTGGGCCTTGGATCGCATGCGCCGCGTTGCCCGTGAAGCGGATGGAGACGCGCCCGAGGCGCTGGAAGCCCGGCTTCTTGAGGAAGCCCACGCCGTGTTCGAGGAAGAGCGCGGCCGTTGCAAGGCCATCGGCGAACACGGGGCGGCCTTGTTGCCGGATGGAGCCGCGATGTTGACTCATTGCAACACAGGCCCGCTGGCGACAGGCGCGTACGGGACCGCCCTGGCCGCCGCGTTCCGCGCGCATGAACTCGGCCGCGCCATACGGGTTTACGCCGACGAGACACGGCCGCTCTTGCAGGGCGCCCGGCTGACCACGTGGGAATTGCAGCAAGCCGGCATCCCCTGCACGCTGATTTGCGACGGGGCCGCCGCTCACGTCTTACGGCAGGGTGTGATTGACGTGGTTATTGTCGGCGCGGATCGGATCGCGGCCAACGGCGACGCAGCCAACAAGATTGGCACGTATCACCTCGCCTTGGCGGCCGCCGCGCACGGGGTCCCCTTTTATGTCGCGGCGCCCATCTCCACCATCGACATAGAGACGCCCTGCGGGGACGGGATCCTGATCGAGGAGCGCGATGGCGCGGAGATCACGCACGGATTTGGCCGCCAGACGGCTCCCGATGGCGTGGATGTGTACAATCCCGCGTTCGACGTCACTCCCGCCCGCTTGATCGAGGGCATCATCACGGAACGCGGCATCCTGAGGCCGCCCTGCGAATCCGCCATCGCGGAGCTATTCTCGGAAACGCAAGAGGCCGCGCGGTAGGGATCTGGCGTGGACCGCACGCGCGCCGGTTCAGTAACGCAAGGTCGATCCATCCGGGAAGAGCGTGTAAAAGTCGAACTCGCCGTTGACGGGATCGATTTCGACGACCTTTCCGCCGCGATTGAGCTGATCGCCGCCATAGCCGCCGTGCCCCGTCGTACGGCCGTAAGCGAGGAGCACGCCGTCCTTTTCCGTGGCGAAATCGTTGACATGGCTGTGCCCCACGAAGCAGGCGCGTATGCCGCCCGCGTCGCGAATACGGGGAAACAGGCTGCCGTCGTCGCCCCAGTACAACACTTCCTCCAGGGCGATGCCCCGGTACGTCCCGGCAAGCCGGGCCTCTTCGTAGGGTTTAAGGGGGATATGGAAATACGCGATGGCCGGCAGGTCGCCTCCCCGTCTGCGCCGGAGGGTGGCGCATTCGCGCTCCAGCCAACTGAGGTCGGTGTCGAGGAGCGATTCCGTGTGGGAATTGAGGAAGAAAAGGTCCCACAAGGGGGCGCCGCTGTCGTGATTGATGATCGTGACGCGGTAGTTTCCTTCGCCGTCTCCGCGGGGGACCACGGCATTTGGGGTGGCCGCGATGCGTTCGTGCGCGCGAGTCAGCTCATCGGCATAGTCGTGGTTGCCCCACGTGAAGGCCCACGGCACGCCCAGATCGCCTAGCAGCGCCAGATCCCGTTTCATGCCGGCAAGCGCCTCGTCCTCCGGCAACTCGTCCCCGCACCAAATGTCTCCGGTGACGGCCAACAAATCGGGGTCGCAATGGCCGATGAGGAGATGCGCGTCGCGCCACGTGCGGCTGTTGGCCTGTTCGCTTGCGTCGGTGTGAAAATCGGTGAGCTGAAGGATCCGGAACCTCCCGGCGGGATCGGTCTCCATTTCGGCGTGAATCGGGCGCTCAGCGATATGGATTGGGATGGGTTTAGCCATGAATCCGCCTCACTCCACCACCGTGTAGAACCGCCCGGTGACCGTGTCGCCTTCCGTATCGGTCACCGTGACCGTGACGGGATAGCGGCCGGGTTCGCGAAACGTGTGCGTCACCTCGGATCCGCGGACCGCGCGGCTCCCCTCTCCAAACCGCCATTCCACGCGGCGGATGGCCTCGCTCGGATCATAGCCCACGGAGTAGCCTTTCACGAAGGGCTCCTCCAAGGTGACCGGAAGCCGGCCCGCCGGAGCGCGAATCAAATCGAAGATGCTAAACACTTCCTCCTTGCCCACCTCGGTCCTTAAATCGCTGTTGATGTCAATCATGCGAAGCGGCCCCTTGCCCACCAGCACATCGGCCACCGCCCTCATCGTCTGCTGATAGGCCTCCCGGCCGCCGTAGGCCAACACGATGGCGTCGGCATCCGTCAGTTCCGGCAGGGTGCGCGGATAACCCAACAAGACCACGACAACCTTCGCCCCGCTGGCCTGAAGCTGGCGGATGAGTTCGCGCTGGCCATCGATACGCTCATCCGGCGTCAACACACACACCACCGTGCGGAAACCGCCGTGCATCCCCGTGAGCCGGCGAATCTCGAAATCGTGAATGGCGCCCGCATGCTGAGCCGTGGACATCGGCCGCCGCACAATGTGGTCGAGATGCTCTTCAAGACCCTCGAACAAGGCGCGTTCCCCAATGACGCCCGTAACGCCTATCGGGGCATGGGTCTCGTCGCGCAGAGGCAACACGCCGCGATTCTGCACCAAGGTGATGGAACGCCGCTCGGCCTCGTAGGCCGCCTGGGGATAGGTCCGGCGGCGTTCTAGCCGCGCTGCCGCGTTGCGATCCGGGCGTTCCCGCTCAAGCAACCCATGGTCGTATTTCACCTGAAGCACCCGCCGGACCGCCCGGTTGACCACGGCGGGATCCAGCTCCCCTTCCGCCATCGCATGGGCTATCGAGTCCACCGCGCGGCGCACGCGCGTGCCCGCCTGATCCCACAGGATCATGTCCGCCCCCGCCTCCAGGGCCATTTGCGCGGCGTCGCTCGGCTCCAACACCTCGCTTACGTCCCGTGAGTCCATGGGACCGGCGATGACCAAGCCGTCGAAACCCATCTTGTCCCGCAACAGTTCGGTTATCACCAATGGCGATATGCTGGAGGGCACACGCCTCGGGTCGATCGTGGGCGCGATGGTGTTGCTGACGTGAATCGCTTCGGCGCCCGCTTGAATCGCGGAGGCGAAACCCAGCAAGTCGTGCGACGCCAAGGCGGACTCCGGCGTATACAAAATCGGGGGATGATTGCGCGTGCGATTGCCGCCGCCCCCGGGAAAGCCCATGGGAACCGAGAGGACGTTGCGCCCCCGAAGCTCCTCCACGATGGTTTCCGCCGCCATGGACGCGAACACCGGGTCGCTGCCCGGATAATGGACACTGCCCGGCGCCTGGCGCAGGGTGGGCGCCAATTCCAGGCTGGGACCGAAATGCATGTTGAACCCCAAGGTCTCCGCGTGTTCCCCGATCAACTGCGCAAGGCCGTTGGTGGCCTCGGGGTGATTCGCCGCCGCGAGCGCGAGCATCGAGGGAAACTGCGTGAACCGGCCGCGCAATGTGCCCTCGCGGCGGGGAAGATCGAACATGTTCGTCGCAATGAACAGCGGGATCCGCTTCGTCGCCTCGGGAGGGCCATCCCGCAGGGCCGAGACATACGTCACCGCGCTGGTGGGTTGCGCGAGGCTGGGCACAATCACTCCGCCCGGCGGATAGTTCCGCATGAAGTGGACATCCTCCGAATCCGGCCTAGGCGCGCCCTGCAAGGTGACAAACATGAGTTGCGCCACCCGTTCGCGCAAGGAAAGCCGCGCGAACATCGCATCGACGGGATCCGCGTCCTCCGGCGGCCCGGCAACCTCGACGGAATCCCTTTCCTCTCCATCTCCATCCGTGCCATCCCCATCTGGAGTGAAGCCCTCGGTCAACCGGCGCCCCGGCGGCTCCTGCGCCCACGCGGCGGACAAGCCCGCGCAAAAGACGCCCCCCACAACCAACGCCAGCAAGACAACGGCAAGAATTTGGCGATTCACGGCGGTTCCCATCCCATTCCTTGATAAGGCCACGATACACCCACGGAGAAAGCATTGCCCTACAGTCCACAATGCGAAAACCTGATTGTAACAGAACCCCGCCCAACACGTCAGCTACTCGCCGCGCGCACCGTAAAAGGGCCCCTCATGAAGCGGCCAGCGAGACATCCGCCAATTCCCCCTTTCGAAAGGAGCTAGGGGGATCTATTCAATACAATTCCCCCTTCCGAAGGGGGATCAAGGGGGATGTGTCGAATGTAGAAGCGGCGCCCCCGCCGCTTTTGACAGCAGGGGCGCCGCTTCCCATATGGCCTACCTTCCCCCGGCGCCGTTACTCGATGCCGAGCACGGCGTTGATGACTTGTTGGATGTCGGCCGCGTTCACGTCGCCGTCTCCGGTGAGATCCGGATCGTAGTTGGGATTGATCGAATAGCCCAACATGACGTTTATGGTCATCTGAATGTCCCGCGCATTCACCATCCCATTGCGGGTCACATCCCCATTGATCAGGGGCCCCAGAATTCCGTAAACCGTCAGATGTTCCACCTCCACCACAGCCCGATTCGCCGTGTCGTAACTTCCCATGATCACGGCGTGCGGGAGGATTTCCGGCGGATCGGGCAACAATGCCTGGAATTGCTCGTCAAGGTTCGTGACCATGCGCCCCACCTCCAGAATGTCCGATTCTTCTGGTTTGGCCCACTGGGGAAGACGCAGCGTGACAGGCGCATGGACGGTTTCCACGAGTTCCTTGTCCTCGCCCTCGCCATCCAATTCAACAAGGACATGCACATCGGCGTAGGGGGAGCGAGAGGAGTAACCATCGGGCAGTACGCGGTCCGCCGTGAATAGGGAGGCCACGCTGTTCGCCGAACGGATTACCACGAAAGCTCGCGTAGCGTTATCCGGCAGCGTCTCCCTGGGTATCTCCAGAACAACACCTTCCGGCGTTTCATATTCCAGGGAGCCCAACTCGCCGTCTTCCACGGGCATGTATCCCGCGGAGGTGGTGACCCCTCGGGGCGAATCCTGTATTATCCGCATTCCGCCAGGGAATGGCTCCAAACCTTCATCAAAGGGATTCGCCGTGTAGGTGAAGGCGTTCTCGAGAATCCGTTCCTCACCGGTATCACCATCCACCACTCGCACATCGTACACACCCGGCGGTTGCCCCGGCGTCTCCATTTCGATCAAACCATCTTCCCTTTGACCGACGGGCAAGGCGGGATGCTCTCCGACATAGACCGATTGCGCGCCGCTTACCGCCGTCAGCACCGCGCCACCCAGGGACAAGCCCATGTTCCGGTCCAGCTCGCCGGCGCCTGACGCGCGGTACGTAACCGCAAGTTCGTTTGTCCCGTCCGGCTCCACGGTCACGGTCCGGGACAGCGGCGTTAACCAGCCTTCAATCTCTTGAAAAACCACTTCATGCTCCCCGGACGGCAACGTCACCGTAGCTCTGCTGTTTCGCCATTCTCCATCCCCAATACGCCATTGCGCGTATTCGGGGTCTGTGATAACCATCACTGTCCCCGTGGACGCGGACCCCGCCGAGACAACGAGATCCACGGGCTCGCCAGCGTCAACAAGTACGCCGGGCACAGGCGTCTGCCCCATCACCACGCCCCCGGGGACCGCGGAGCTATGGATTTCCGTAACGCTTCCCAATGTCAACCCAGCTTCTTCAAGCGCCGCCAAAGCCGCGTCGTGGGACGAGCCCGCAGTGTCAGGAACACCCGAATGCAGGAAGTGGGGGTACGTCACGCCTTCCTCTATTGCCCAGACCGCATCGAAATCCCAGTCCGCGTCCTCGAAGACAGCCCTACTTCTCAGTTCATCCGTCATCAGGCCAGTCCCCCCGCTGGAATGTGCTTGGCCGGCCTTCTCGACATCCCAGAACGACGCACGCGCCACGCCCGCGTCGCGTGCTCCGATGAGACCACCGTAATACCGCTCGTGACCACTCACAAAGACACTACCCACTGCGAGGCTTTCAGATAGCACGGGACCAGAGTCGCCCTGCCCTTGGATGCCATGCCGTCCAATTAATCCACCGCCCCACGTTCTTGCGCCGGTAGTGATCGTTACGGAGCCAAGGGCGTAGGTCTGAGCCACATCGCCGAGGTTCCAGGCGATCAATCCGCCTGCCTTCGCGTCGCGATTGCCTTGGGGGGAAACCGTCACATCCCCCGCTGCATAGCTTTGGGAAACCACGCCCCCGTTGAAGCTAAGCAAGCCGCCCCCGTTCGCGGCGTGCACTCCGCTCCCCGCCTCCACGGATCCAGTGGCGTAGGAACGCCGGATAACGCCACCGCTGTTGCTCTCGGCCAAGCCGCCCGCCTCACGGGTGGCCGATACATCTCCCGTGGCGAAGCTCGATATGATCCTGGCTTCATTACGGTTCTGACCAACAAGACCACCCGCGCGGTTGTAACTGGTCACATCAACATGCGCCCCGCTGCCCCTAATCAGGCCGAAGTTCCAGGCAGCCAGCCCCGCGCCGATTCCCTCCCCAGATGAGTCCGGGGGCTCAGGCAGCAAGACACGCCCCGCGGCCAAGCTGCCCTCGATTAATCCGCCAACAACGTTGGCGCCGGTCACGCCGCCAATCAGTTCAAACCCTGTTACAAGGCCCTCGAAGCGCGTACGCGAGAGAAGACCCCGGCTTCGGCCGGCTATGCCGCCCCCGTAACCATGCGCCGCCACCGTTCCAGAAACGGCCGCATCCCTAATCTCACCCGAGTTGCTCCCCACCAGGGCGCCAACGTAGTCCTCCCCCGCCACCTCGGCATCCTCGAGACGAAGGTTCGCGATTCGAGCCGCGGCGCTCGTTGCTCCAAACAAGCCCACACCAGACTCCGAGCCCCGGTTAATCGTCATGTTGGAGATCGAATGGCCATCGCCCCGGAAGCTCCCCGTAAACGGCCGCATGGGATAGCCTATGGGCCAGAACCCGTCTCCACTGTTCCACCTAGCTGTCTCGGCCGCATCGATGTCCCGTTCAAGCAAGTAGCGCCCATCAAGGGGATAATCCGGTTCATGGCCTATGCGCTGGAGTTGCTCAATGTTTCGTATTCCGACGGCTTCGTCCGGTAAAAAGACAGGCCGAATCTCGATATCCCGGTGCATGATCAGCGGCAAGGGGTTGGCCATATAGGCCTGCCGCCCGCTTAGACCCGGAGCGTCCCAACCCACGAAACGATAGCCATCACCGGCTTCGGCCGTCAGGATAACAAGCGACCAAGGCTGCCCGGTCGTTCCCTCGTGTGTGATGGCGACATCGCCCGGCCCGTTCTCCACGGACAAAGTGGCCTGCGCGTCTTCCGCCGTGAAGTGCGCGAAGTGAGGATACGTTTCGCCCGCCAAGAGCGTCCACACTGCGTCTCCGCCCTCTGTGGAATCCGCGCTCCAGCCCGCCTCCGTGAACGGCGCCGCCGACATCATCTCGGCCGTGGTAAGGCCAAGGCCTCCCGCCGACGCGGCTTGGCCAGAGGTGTCCATGTCCCAAAACGACGCCTCAACGCCCCCGCTGTGTCTTGCGCCCACAAGACCGCCCGTGGATTCATCGCCCTGAACGAGACCTGCGGCATAGCTCTCGACTACCCTTCCACGGTGGCCTGTTTCCGGATCCTGGCCCCGGTGCCCTCCCAGGAGACCGCCCACGTCGGTCCGGCCTGTTACCGGACCCGCCGCATGGCATTGCTCAATAATGCCCGGGTTATCCGTGCGATAGCCATGAACGCCACTATTGAACCCCGCGAGCCCGCCTGTCCGATGCCGGCCCGTGACAGCCCCCATGGCCACGCTATTGGTGATGGTTCCACGATTGTGGCCCACAAGCCCACCGGTATTCTCGGTCCCCAATACAGCCACGGAGGCGAAACACCCGGAGATCAATGCGTGACCCCGTGTGGCGCCGGCAATGGCTCCCACGGATCGCTCGCCCGTGACCTTTCCGCCCTCCAACGCCAAGTCTCTAATTGCACCGGCGTCTTCCACCCGGCTGAACAGCCCCACATTGTGCTCGCTGGGCCGATGAATCAGGAGATCGGAGATTCGGAAGCCTTGGCCGTCCAACGACCCCGTGAAGGGTTCGCCGCCACCGATGGGCTCGAAGCCCTTGCCACCGTTCCACTCCGCTGTTTCGGAGGCGTCGATGTCCTGGGTAAGGATGTAGTGACCATCAAGGGGATAGGCGCTGTCGTTGCCGATTTGCTGGAGTTCCTTCAAGCTGTCTATCTCGATGGGCGTCTCCTCAACCGGCTGATACACGCCGGTAACCACCGTGGTTTCCCCGGGATCGACATCAACCGTCATGGGATCAGGCGCAATCCAGCGGACAACATTCGAAAATCGCACTTCGTAAGCGCCGGCGGAGAGTTCAACGGCATCGCCGGGTCCGCCGGCGGTCTCGCCCGGAATCCTCCAGGCCGCTCTTCCTTCAATAGCTTCCTCCGGCTCTATCTTGACCTGTAGCCAGCCGCTCAGCCGCTCGTCGTATACGCCGGTGATGGAGGTAGTTTGTCCCTCGCGGATGGTTACGAATATGGGCTCGGGTTGGAGCCATCCCTCCACATTAGCGAACACCACAGTGTAATCTCCCGGGGGTAGGGCGGCGCTCGCTCCACCCTCCTTCCAGTCCGTCTCGTCCGAAACCCTCCAACGGCCCAAGCCGGTTGCGGGACCCTCAGGCTCGATATCCACTTCAAGCAAGCCCACGCGTTGCTCGTACACGGCGTTTACCGTCGCGGGCTCATCGCCATCCACCAGAACTTCAATGGGATCCGGGGCAATCCACCCTTCCACATCGCTAAACTCTACCCAATACGCGCCGGGCTCCAGCCCAGTCACCGCATCTCCGCTGTCGCGCCAAACCTCCGTTCCCTGAAAACGCCACCGCGCCTCCTTGACGGTGAACGCATCAATCTCAATCTCAACCTCAATCACACCTGGCGGATCATAGTGAGCCTCTAGAAAGACAGTCTCGCCTTCCCGGATCGCGGCCGAGAGGGGCACTGGCGCCGCCTTCCCTTCAACATCGCTGAATATCACCGCCACCGGCCGGCCGCCACCGGGCAGTTCGATGGTCTGCTCACTGTCATGCCACGAAGCCCCCTGATCGGCGCTCCATTGGGCGCCATTCTCCACGGCGGCGGGAGGGGTGAGCGTTACGTTGAGTTTGCCCTCGCCTCCGGCGGCATGCTGGAAATGGGGATAAGAAACGCCCTCTTCGATGGTCCACGTCTCGGCGAAGTCCCATCCCGCATTGTCAAACGTGGCCCGCGTCATCAGGGCCGCGGTTTCCAGCGCCTCTCCGCCTTGGGATTCGATTCGGCCGCTTGTCCGTACGTCCCAAAAGGAGCGATCCACGACAGTGTCATCGCCGCGGTATCCAATCAGTCCGCCAACTTCCTCCTCACCTCTCACCGTGCTGACCGCATACGACTCAACAATCGAGGCAGGATGGTCTCGTCGCGCCATGATCGATTGCGAGCCCACGAGCCCGCCGATTCTCGTCTTCCCGGTCACCGTACCCGTGGCATAGCTCCGGGTGATATGTCCGTCGCGGTTGCGTCCCAACAGCCCGCCGAGATCGTTTTCCCCGGTGACAACGCCCGCCGCAAAGGATGTTTGGATAACGCCTCCGTCATCCTGTGACCCCACCAAACCACCGGCGATGTCGGTGGCATGCGCCTCCGCCGTGGCGTGACTTCGTTGGATGGCGCCGGTGTTTGTTCCAACAAGGCCGCCGGCGCCGCGCTCGGCATTTACCACGCCGGATGCAAGACTGTCCGTAATAGCCGCCGAATTGCCCCCCACAAGACCTCCGGCCGTGGAGCCCGCCTCTATCGCCACGTGCGCTGAACCGCGGACTACCGCACCCCCAAAGTTTCCTCCCACAAGTCCGCCAACCGTGTCGCCTTTCAGCACCGATGGGCCCGTTACCTGGCTATCCCTGATGACGGCCCCCCTGTTCCATCCAACCAGGACTCCGGCTCGCTGGTCCGCAGACAGGTAGGCGTTGTCGACAAGAACATGCTCGATCACGCCAGGGGCGTCTGTCACGCTAAACAGCCCCACACGCTCCTCGCCGGGCCGGTCAATATGTAGATGAGCAATCGCATGCCCCTGTCCGTCCAGTGTTCCCTGGAAAGGTCTCCATGGATACGAGCCGATTGGTTCGAACCCCGCGCCGTCGTTCCATGAAGCCGTGTCCGCCGCGTCTATGGACTGACCGAGAACATAATCCCAATGCAGAGGGTGGCTATGCTCGTTTCCGATGCGCTGGAGATCCTCAATGCTGTCAATGACGATAGGACCTTCCGGCAGAAAATGCGCGTGAAACTCCACTGATCCATCCAGATCTTCGTGCAGCGGAATGGTTAGGGAGGGCTCGGCCACCCGTTGGCCCGTGGGCAGTTCCGGCGTAATCCACCCCGCGAATTGATATCCCTCATCCGGCGCGGCGGTCACCGTCAC
The DNA here is from genome assembly GCA_007118235.1 of Candidatus Hydrogenedentota bacterium. Classification (GTDB taxonomy): domain Bacteria; phylum Hydrogenedentota; class Hydrogenedentia; order Hydrogenedentales; family SLHB01; genus SKRY01. The sequence goes on from SKRY01000127.1 coordinate 17,826, forward strand.
CGTCGACCAAGGCTTATCCGTGGCGCTGGTGCGCTCTATATGAACCTCTCCATGTTTCGCGGCGATGATGGGAGGCGTAAACGTGACGGGTTCCTCTGGGAGCCACGCGAAATGCGGATAAGTCTCCCCCTCTACAAGAGTCCATGGCCCCCCGTCTTCTTCGAATTCCCAGTCCGCCTCCGCGAAGGCGGTCCGCTTCATCATCACGTCCCGGTCCAAGCCTTCTCCGCCATCGGATGCGCCTTGACCGCTGCTAGCCACGTCCCAAAACGACGATATGACCTCCGCGTCCTCGGCGTGGCCAATAAGGCCTCCCGCGGAATCAAACGCGTCCACCAATCCGGCCGAGTAGCTGTATTCCACCCGCCCGCCTTTCTGAATGACTCCCACTAAGCCTCCAGCGTACTGCGCGGCGGTGACTTGGCCAACAGAGAAACTATTGGAGATCAACGCGGGGGGTTCCCCGGTGCTCCCCAGGCTCCCCGCGAGCCCCCCCACGCTGTCCTCTCCGAACACATGAGCCGTGGAAAACGAACGCGCGATTGTTCCTCCGCGCCAGTTGCCGCCCACCAAGCCGCCCACGCGTGACGCTCCCGTTACGGAGCCGCTCGCATGGGATTCCTCAACCAGGCCGCCCTCGTAATGGCCGCCGATCAGGCCGCCCACATATTCCCCGCCCTCGACATCACCCGTCGCGTGGCTGGCGCGCACCACCCCCCGGTTTCGCCCCACGAGACCACCCGCGTAGCGGCGCTCCCCCGTCACGTCTCCCAGCGCATGACTTCCGGCAATGGAAGAGCCCTCGCCGGCATGTCCCACCAAGCCGCCCACATCGTCCTGGCCCTGCACGCCTCCGGTGGCGTACGAGTTGGCAATGGCGGCGCCAGTCTCGTTGGCCCCCACCAAACCTCCCGCGCGGCGCAGCCCCGAGACTTCGGCGCTGGAGTGGCTATCGGAGATCATGACGCCCTCGAGGACTGTCCGGACATTCTTTCCCACCAAGCCTCCGGCGTTTTCGTAAAGTGAGGCCTGCCCGCCATTGTCTTGGCCTTGAAGGACCAGGCCGGTCGTATGGCTTGATGTGATGGTCCCGTCCTCATTGCGCCCCACAAGACCGCCTATCTGGCCATTACCCTGAATGGTCCCTTCGGCGAAACACTCGGCGATAGCTCCGCGCTCGTTGCGGCCCGCAAGGGCGCCTACCACGGCGCTTCCCGTTACACGGGCGTTCTCCAGGCCAAGGTTCTTTACAGTCCCGCGCGCCCCAATAGCGCTGAAAAGTCCCACCCCATATTGGTCCGGACGTTCAATGGTGAGGTTGTGGATTACGTGGCCTTGTCCATCAAGAACGCCCACGAAGGGTTCATAGGGATCGCTCATCACGTGGCCAGCACCACCGATGGGGTCGAAACCCGCGCCATCGTTCCATTCGGCGGTTTCGGAGGCATCGATATCCTGAGTAAGAAGATAGTGTCCATCAAGGGGATAGCTGGAGTCGTTGCCGATACGTTGGAGTGCCTCGATGGAGGAGATCTCAATAACGGCTTCCGCGCTGCCTGCTAACGCGCCGGCGGCCAACGCCGCAAGAGCGAACAACCCCCAACCACGCGTCTTCCTATACATGACATGCTCCTTTCCCGCCCACTTGGGCGGTCCCCCGGCGGCGGCATCCGCCGCCTTGCCCTTGTCATGCTTGAACTCGCTGGCATCGCCCGATCCTCGCGCGTTCACCACGGGGAGAGGGCGATGCAACCCGTCAAGTCTTCTGCACTGTAAATTCACCATACTACACGTCAATATGCTTGTCAATACCATGAACACCATGAATGCGCATGGTTTCTGGTTATTTGTTTACACAACGTGTTGCGCTGGCGGCGGGGCGTGGATTCCCCTTTTCACGGGAAGGACGGCGGGGGTGTGCGGCTCCGATGCGTTTGTGCCCTTCAGCGGGACCGTGGTATTATTTGGGTTCAGCAGCCATCCATTCGGAGTTTTTTCATGCCAGACACGGACACCACCCGCGGCTTTTTCGGCCGCCTGCGAGACAAACTAAGCAAGACCCGCGGCAACTTGGCCGATGGGGTGAAGCGCGTCTTCACGGGCCATACCTCGGTCAATGACGAGGTGTACGAGGAACTCGAGGAGATCTTGATTCAGGCGGATATCGGCGTCGAAACGA
>SKRY01000082.1 GCA_007118235.1 Candidatus Hydrogenedentota bacterium
GCCGTTAATCCCGCAACTTGGCTGGACCAGTCCCTTTAACGCCGAGGGGATATGTCCGCCGTCCATCATCACACCGTTCCACACGCGCTCCGATTCATTCGCATTCGGGGGCGCGCATGACCCTGTTTTTTCACGAAGGAGGAGAATGCACTCATGTACATGACCATGCGTTGGTTTGGCGCGGACGACCCCGTGCCCCTGGAACACATCCGGCAGGTCCCCGGCATGGAGGGCGTCGTCAGCGCGCTCTATGACATCCCCGTGGGCGAGGTGTGGCCTAGGGACGCGCTGGCCGACCTGAAAGGGGAGATCGAGGACGCCAAGCTGTCCCTGGAAGTGATTGAGAGTATTCCCATTCACGACTCCATCAAGCTCGGCCGGCCGGATCGCGACGAGAGGATCGACGCGTATTGCCAGTCGGTTTCGAACATGGGAGAGGCCGGCATCCCGCTGCTGTGCTACAACTTCATGCCGGTGTTTGACTGGACGCGCACGAACCTGAAGCACCCGTTCAAGGACGGCTCGCACGCGCTGAGCTTCAGCTACGAAAACCTCAGCGAGATTGATCTCAGCAAGGGGTCGAAGGACCTGCCGGGGTGGGCGAAGGCGTACGGTCCCGAGGAGCTGGACGCGCTACTGAACGCCTACCGGCAAATCAGCCGGGGGCAGATGTGGGATAATCTGGCGTATTTCTTGGAGAGAGTGGTCCCCGTCGCCGAAGAAGCCGGCGTGCATCTCGCCATCCATCCCGACGATCCGCCCTGGTCGATTTTCGGCTTGCCGCGCATTATCGTCGATGAGGACGCGCTTGCGAAAGTCATCGGGTTGGTGGACAGCCCATACAACGGGCTCACCCTCTGTACGGGCTCGCTGGGCGCTTCACGCAACAATCATCTGGTGCGCATCATCAAGCGCGTCGCGCACCGCATCAATTTCGTGCATATGCGCAACGTGCAGGTCACGGGCCATAAACATTTCCACGAATGCCCGCATCCCTCCCGGTTCGGCAGCATCGACATGCTGAGCGTCATGACAACCTTGGCCAACAGCGGATACACCGGGCCCATCCGGCCGGATCACGGGCGCATGATTTGGGGGGAACAGGGCCGGCCGGGGTACGGGCTGTTCGACCGCGCGCTAGGCGCCATGTACTTGCAGGGACTGCGCGAGGCCGCCATGTTCAACGCCAGACGCCTCAACGCGGAGGGCCAAATCTAACCCTGCTTCGCGAACGCGTGGGCGAGGGTTTACCCGTTATTATGCCCGGCAAGCATAAGCGACAAAGACTGACGGAACAGAGGAGATGGCGGAAATGCGGACGAGGCTTACGATGGCGATCGCGGGGCTTATGATGGCGGGGTTGACCATGGCGGAGGAGCCCACCTACGCCGAGCGGCTGGGATGGGATGCGGAGGACCGGGTGCTCATCATGCACGCCGATGACGCGGGTATGTCGCTGGCCACCAATCGCGCCACGATTGAGACGCTGGAGGACGGCGTGGTGAACTCGGTGAGCGTCATGATGCCCACGCCGTGGGTGACGCATTGGCGGGATTACGTGGAAGAGAATCCGGAGGTGGACACGGGCCTCCACCTCACGCTGACCTCCGAATGGGGGCCGTACCGCTGGCGTCCCGTGGCGGGATCTCTGCCGGGATTGTTGGATCCCGACGGCTACATGTGGAGCAGCGTGAGCGATGTCGTGGAGCATGCCACGCCGGACGAGGTGGAGCGGGAAATCCGCGCGCAGATTGAGCTGGCCCGGCGCATGGAGCTTCCGATAACGCATCTCGACAGCCACATGGGGACGCTGTTCGAGCCCGCGTTCATCGAACGGTATGTCGAGGTGGGCATCGAGGAGCAGATCCCCATTCTGATGCCTGGACCCGCCGAGGCGGAGCGCCGGGGCGTGGAATGGGTGGACCTGGCGCGCGCGATGGCCGAGCGGGTGTGGGACGCCGGTTTGCCCGTCATCGATTTCATTCACACCGATAGTTACGACTGGAAAACCGTGGACAAGGTGGATGACTACATCGAAGCCATCCGCAATTTGGAGCCGGGGATCACGCAGATGATTGTCCATCCCACCAAACCGGATCCCGTCGTGGATGTGATCACGGACGGGCGCGAGCACCTCTACGGGGATTACCACGCGCTCATCGATCCCCGGGTCAAGGAGGCGCTGAAAGAAGAGGACATCATCCTCACCACATGGCGCGAGCTGATGGAGCGCAGGCGGGAAGTGACGGGCGAATAAACCGCTGGCCAACGCCCAAAAACAGAAACCGGGCAGGAGAATGTCCCGTCCCCTGCCCGGTTAGCATCAACGCAACGCGTCTTTGTGTCGCAGCTTACTCGGCGAGGGCTCGGATGACCGCCATGCGCCAGTTGAATACGCCAATGGCCATGTGCGGCGCCGGCCAATCGGAATGCAACTCGTATTCGAGGTTGATCGGCCCCTCGAACCCTACGGCGTCCAGCGCGCTCGCGAGAGCCTCAAGGTCCAGGTCGCCTTCGCCGACGATGGTTTCCGGACCGTCAATTTCCCAGTCCTTTAGATGAAGCATATGCACACGGTCGCCCAAGGCTTCGACGACTTCGTGCGGATTCTCTCCGGACCGAATCGCATGGCCGGTGTCCAAGCAGGCGCCGATATGCGGATGGCGGCCTTCCACGGCTTCGAGCGTGTCCTCGACGCTGTCGTAGCGGGCGCCGGGGCCATGGTTGTGGATGGCGACCTTAATGTCGAACTCTTCGACGAGTTCCTCAAGCAAATCGAAGCTGTCGGGGTGGGGGTTGGCGGTCAGGATGGGGATGCCCATGTCGGCCGCGAACTCGAAGAGGGGCCGGACTTCATCCTCGTTGGCCGACAGGCCCACCACGCCAAACGCCGCGAGGTGCGCGCCGGCGGATTCCAGCTTCGCCAGAAGCGCATCCCGTTCGTTATCGTTCAGGCTCGGACCCACATTCGTGTCATGTTCGGGGCTGAGCCGCTGGCCGGGGTAGGGTTCAATCGCGGTCAAGCCGAGCGCCTTGGCTTGGTCAATCGCCTCGAACAGCGTGAAATTCCGGAAGCTGTAGGTTTGCACGCCCAAGTCCCAATCTTCATGCGCGTCCGCCTGGGCCGCTCCGCCCATGACAGCCGCAACCGCGATGAGGGCCGCCCCAAGCATAATGTGTAACCGTGGTTGTCTCATGTCTCCGTTCTCCTTCTGTCTTATGTTCTTTGTTACCGTGCGCGCCTGCCCGGTACGGCCGGTAGGCTATATCCTATACCGTACTCACAACCGGGGGTGAATGCAAACCCCCGGCGGAACGCCAAGGGAGTGCCCTTCCCTTACAACACCATGACCGCAACCACGGCAAGGGCCACGATCGCCGCCGCGCCGCCAATGGCCATCAGCAGACCGTTGCGCTTCTGTTTGGCGATGAACGCGTCCAGCGGCGTGCCGGTCACCAGGGCCGCATGATCGCCCGCGCGGAGCATGACGGAACCCTCGTCGCTGTGCGCGATTTCGCCCATGGCATACACCGGCGTTCCGGGCGCAATGCGCCACTCGTTGGTCTGCACGGTCCCGCCACCGCCGAGCTGCAATCCGCCTAGGTTTAGGCTCAACCCGCCCACCGATGAACTATCCGCCGCCGACTGTTGGATGCCATGGATCTCCACATCCCCCGGCCACGCCGTGACGGCCCCTTGGTCATCCGCGATCACGAAGGACGTGTCGGATGCCCCGCTATCGACGACGCGCGTTCGGGTCCGGCTGCGGCCCTTCGAGTCGCGTTGGCGGTAGCGTTCCTTGACCTCGTATTTCCAGTACACACATGGCCCCTGACTCACCGGCGCGATCAGCTCGCCGTGTTCGCCGGGCTGGGCCAAACCCGAGAAACGCACCAGGCCGCGCCGCTGTTGCGCCGCCTGTCCCGCCGTGACCTCTTGCGCCGCGTCAAAGGTTTGCACCCATCGCCACCGTTTCCAGGCCCCGTAGCCAAGAAAACCCGCCACGGCGAGCAGCACCACCCCGGCAATGAGCAACCCAATCCAAGCGTTGTCGTCCATAAGATATCCTTTCTCGGCCGCCGTTCAGACAAGAAGGCATGCAGACGTTACGCGAAGGCGCGTGTTCGCCCGCATAGCCTACACAAACACAGCGATGCCCCATTGTGTTCCACGGTCACCGGTCCAAGCGCGCCCGCCGTGGACCGGCGCAACGCAATGAGGAGGGATCGCCGAAGCCGGCGTCCCTCCTCCACGTTCACGCGAAGACGGGTTATTCTTCCCACATGTCGTCGAACGGGAACAGCCTGCGCATCTCATCCTCGCTGGGCTGACGGCCGTGCTCGGCGATCTCGAACGCCTCGATGTGCTGAATGGCGCCCCCGGCTTCCTCGCCGTAGATCTCTATGATGCGGTCCCGATACTGGTTCGCGTCCGCGGCGAAACGCCGGGAGAACCGTTCCCGCACCTCCTGCCGGGCTTCTTCCCACTCGGCTTCCGTCTCGGGGATGTAGGGGGTACCCACGGCGCCGCCCTCGACGAACTGCGATTCCATGACCGCGAGCGCGTCGAGTTTGGTGTCGATGACCGGGTCGATGTTGACCACGATATCCGGCTCGAAGGGATAGGGCCGTTGGAAACGATCACTGCCGTAAAGGAACACGGGGTTCGTCTCGAGGTGCGGCACATCCGGGCAGAAGAAGGGCACCGTCACCATGAAGGCGGCGTCCCGCACCAGCAGCCCGGCATTCCGGTGATCCGGATGATAGTCGTTGGGCCGGTGCACGACAACGATATCGGCCATCCATTCGCGAATGAGCCGCACCACCGTTTGCCGGTTCTCCAGGGTCGGCATCAGTTCGCCGTCATGGATGTCCAGCACTTGGACCTCGTCGATGCCCAGGATCTCGGCGCCCCGTTCCACCTCGGCGGTGCGCCGTTGCGCCAAGGGGCCGCCCGCCATGCCCCAGTGGCCGATGTCGCCATTGGTGAGCGAGACAAACTTCACGTGATGGCCCTTGTTGGCCCAGCGGACGCCCGCTCCGCCCGCGCGGATCTCCGCGTCATCGGGGTGCGCCCCGAAGACAATGACGCGCACCCGGCCGTCGTCCGGGACTTCCGCCGCTTGCGGCCTCCACTCGGGATCCGGAGCCGGTCCCGCCGTTGGTCCAGCGCTGGCAGGCGCTGCGGCCGCGACCATGATGGTCAATCCCAATAGCACCGCCAATGCCCGGCGCAGGCCAGCGCCCGTTGAAACACAACTGCTTTTCGTTGTACCCATATCTACCTCCCTTTCGCGTTGTTGGGGCCTAGGTGCAAGCAATCAATGTAGCACAAGCCCGAATACCAGGCAAGCATCTAGCGGCCGGGCTCGCGTACTCAACGCGGAATTGTCTTACCGCCCAAAGGTGCGGTACGCTCTTGAGTATGAAAACCGCCGTGTCCATTCCAGACGGCCTGTTTGAGCTGGCCAAGGAACTGGCCCGTAGAACCAAGAAGTCCCGCAGCCCGATCTTCTCCGAAGCGATCAGAGAATATGCCGCCCGCCGCACCTTGAAACACACGGATTGGTAAGCTCCCGAATGCGAAGTTAAAGCTGATTTTTCTAGGCATAGATGTTGTGCTTGGGCGCTGACGGCTCCACGCCCCCGAGTTCTTCTCTGCTTGAATAACGCGCCGGGAGACGAATTAGCCCCAGCGTGGCCTACCATATCACGCACGCACCCCCCTTACGCGACCGCCCTCTTAAGCGCCATGTCCGATCGATTCGGCCGTGGCGGACTTAAGCGTTGTCAGAGCCGTTAAGCAATTGTTCTTTCTTTGTTCACTCACGGACTCCCATATAGTGCGATTATTATGTATTACGCGACACGAATTGATAACGCAGTATTATTTATGGCAGTCGAGATAGGTTTCTTCTTTATTGAAGAAACTTTTTGATTCCTCATGGGTTTACATAAATAGGGAGTAGCATTGGCATCTGCTATCACTTACGCCTACAGCCACGGTTCGTCGGTCAAGGAGGGAGTACGGCGTCAGAAAGGGGTCGCATCCCATAGTCCCGGAGGGTCAGGGGCGCCTCAGAAGACTGGGGCTTGTGACCCGCCGTGTCGTCCTCAGGATTCTTCCCAAGGGGAGAACAAGGGCAGCAGTTAGGTGTCAATGGGAACGCGCTCATGCCAAGGCGTGAGCCAGTCAAACCGGAGTTTGCGCACACACAAGGAGGGAAACCCACCCCTTCGTGGAGGAGAACGATCATGTACAGCAGGAAGAAGGGTTTCACGCTCATCGAGTTGCTGGTGGTGATCGCGATTATCGCGATACTCGCGGCGATTCTGTTCCCGGTTTTCGCAAGGGCGCGAGAGAAGGCGCGACAGACGTCGTGTCTGAACAACGTCAAGCA
>SKRY01000061.1 GCA_007118235.1 Candidatus Hydrogenedentota bacterium
AGCGCCGCCATGATATAGAATTGAGCCCGTGTCTGGCAAAAAGCCGCGCCAAGAGCCGCCGCGCTCGCCTGCGCGGGCCGCCCCTCGGGTCTCCCGCGCGAAGCTGTTTTGACACTCCCTGCCATCCGCTGCTACCGTTGCCTTCCATTCTCTCCAAAGCGGGCAAGGTTTGGTGGAGTGGACCGAGGTAAACGTGTATAATGTCGCGGGTATTGAAGGATGCGCCCCGGCGAAGCGGCCACGGGGGGGCGGCAGCCCCTTGAGCCGCGCCGGCGGCGATAGTTTAACGATACAGTGACACAAGGGTCTTCATTGAGGATGCGGACCCGGCGCACGAGCTGTTCCCATTGGGGGCGGAACCAATCATATCAACCGCAACTGAGTGAGGTGGGTAATGAGAAGAAAGACGGCTTTACGCACGATAACCGTGGTGGCCTTGCTGGTCTTGTTTCCAGCTTCTGAGGCCTTGGCGTGGGGACCGAACGCCAAGAGCGCCATCATCAACACAGCCATTCATATGACGCGGCGCGTTCATAACGAGGCGTTCCGCTCCTTGGGCCACGGCGAAACATACAGACCACACGCCCAGGTCTATGACGGCGATGTTGTTCGGGGAACCCATGCTGGCTTGGACGCCATACGCGAGATTTCGCCCCCCATCTCCGAGGAAATGGCCATCGCGGAAGTGGAACGTCAGATCCAGATCCTGCGAGCCGTGAGGGATGATGGTACGGGCAGCTATTTCGCCTATCGCATGGGAGCGCTTGGCGCGTTGGTGGCGAACCTCATGTTTCCCTACGGCATTCCGCGGACCGAAGCGGAAGAGACGCTATCGCGGCAACTCATCGAAGACGTCGAGGATCGCCTGCGCGAGTTTCCTTTCCAGGCTCGCCGCCAGGGCCGCATCGCCATAGATGTTCCAACAGAGTACTTCCGCCGGCAACGGGCGTTTCACCAGCAGGCCATGCAGGTCATCGCCAGCGATTACCAGCAGAGCCGCGGCTATGACGGCTATATGAACAACGCGGCGCCCCGTTTGTTCAGCTCGTCCATTGAGGCGGTGACGGATGCGTGGCACACCGTCTTGCGGTCCCAGGCGCCCTTGGAAGGTCAGCCCGCGACTCGCGAGGAACTGACGTGGTTTTACACGGATGAGATCGAATATCTCCTGAATGTGCGCGGCCACGCCCGAGGCGCCGATGAGGCGTACAGGAAGTTTCAGCGGGTTAATCCAGGGCTTTACGCGCCTTTTGAAGAGATCGGCGATGCGTTCTACGCGTTTGGCGATCACGAGCGGGCCGTCCGCGAGTGGGAGTATGCGCTGAACCTGGATGGCGCGGATCGGCGCCGGGTTGCGCAGAAGCTTGCGGGCCATTTCATGGATTTGGGCTTGGATGCCCTGGCCATCGCGGAAAGCGAGCCCACCCGGCGCGAGGAAGCCCTTGAAGAAGCGCAATGGGCCTTCCGGAACGTGCTCCGGTATGATCCGCGCGACGATCAAGCTCCGGAACTGATGGGTGAAGTGAACGCCATGGCGCAGGAGCACCGGGAACAGCTCCGCATGGTGACGCAAATCATGTCGGGAGCCGAGAGCGTGCTTTCGGAGGCGCGCTCGGATGTGGAAGCCGGTGACTACGGCGCCGCCTTCTCGGCTTTCTTCCGTGCTCGGGAACTCTACGAATCAGTGGGCAGCGACTTTCCCGATCACTACCGCCAAGCCCAGGAGCGCTTGCGCGAGATCGAGGTAGCCGTGCGGCGAGGCGTGGAACGCCTGCTGGACGACGCCTATGAGGCGCTGGCCGACGGACGCGATGCCGTTAACGCGCAAAACTTCGACGCCGCGCGCGATTACTATCGCCTGGCCCGAGAGATCGCGGATGAGATTCCGGTGGAGGAGGATGACGCCTTCTCCGAGGATCAACGCGAGTTGCTGGACGAGGTCTCGGAGGCCTTGGACGAGGCGCAAGCCGCGGAACAGCAATGGCAGCAACAGCAGCAACAACAACAGCAACAAGGGGACGGGCAACAAGCGCCGCAGCAGTTTTAGTCCTTTCGCGCTAACACCGTATTGTGACATCGTCCCGCGCTTCGGGCATAGTAAGATGCCCGGAGCGCGGGTTCATTCATGGGGGCAACCGGCGGCTCTGAGTGCATGGGGGAGGATAAGCCCCCTCCCCCATGCGCTTGTAAGACTTATCTCTCCAACAGCGCCAGCCCTACGTCAATGTAGCGGCCGCCCGCGGCATCACGGCAATGAACGGCGATGACATTCTCGCCGGGTTGAAGCGCCTCGCGTCCTTCCGGTCCCATCGGCACGGTCTTATACTGGGTAACATAGCCCTCGAATTCGGCCACGAGTTCGCCGTTGATGTAGACTTCCGCGTCCTCGTCGTGGTGAATATGGAGCGCGAACTCGCCGTCCCGCTCAAACACGGCCTCGTCCAGCGTGAACGCGCGCCGCAGCCAAATCGTGTAGGTGGGCCACTCCGTGCGCATCACGGCCCCTGGCGTGCCTTCAAGGCCAAAGCCGCCCGGGCCCTCCTCCCACGCCCTGTCATCGAAGCCAGGCTGCTCCCAGCCTTCGGCGGGCTCATCGAACCTGTACCGCCAGGTCTGGGCTTCCTCCCGGCTGTCCGGGACCAGCGTTTCCACGGTGGGCGGATCCTCGTACAGCGGCGCGTGGACGTCCCGGAGCCATTCGGGGTCAAGCTTGTTCACCCGCCGGTCGTAGGTCATCAGGCCATTGACTTCGATTTCGACGTCCGTGGTCTGGGTGTAGACGGCGGCGCTCAAGCCGGGTTCCCCAATAAGGGGCCGCAATTGCGTAATCAGATCGGCGTAGGCCTCCGCAAGATCTTCCTTCGAGTCGTAGGACCGGTAGCCCCAGGCGTCGTCCTCTTGCCAGAGGTGTTCATCAAGGACGAGGCCCAGTCCGCCAAACTCGCCCAGCACGATGGCGCGGCCCGTCTCCGCGGGCGGGGCCGCGGGTCCGGGGTAGGCGTGGATGTCGTGGACATCGCCCACGCCCCGGTCGGTCCAACCGCTGGCGTTATTCACAAGACGGGTGGGATCGTGTTCCTTGGTCAGATCAACAATGCGCTCCGTGTCGAACTGGCCCCAGCCTTCGTTGAACGGAACCCACATCACGATGCTGGGATGGTTGTAGAAGGCGTCGATCATGGCGAGGTACTCCCGGTCGAACTGCCAAGCCGATTGCGCCACGCGATCGACGTCAGGATCCTGCGAGCCAATGTGTTCGTCGCCGTTGGGCATGTCCTGCCAAACAAGCAAACCCAACTGATCCGCCCAGTAGTACCACCGCGCGGGCTCGATCTTCACGTGTTTCCGCGCCATGTTGAAGCCCATCTCCTTGGTCATCTCGATGTCATGGCGCAGGGCCTCGTCCGTCGGAGCGGTATAAAGCCCATCCGGCCACCACCCCTGGTCCAGGAAGCCGTACTGAAACACGAACTCGTTGTTCAGCATCATCCGCATGCGGCCGTTCTCATCCTCGCCGAGGCTGATCTTGCGCATGCCGAAATAGCTCTCCACTTCATCGACCACGGCGCCGTCTTGGGTAACAGCGATCTCCAAGTCATAGAGATGCGGCGAATCCGGCGACCAGAGCCGCGCATCGGGCACGTCCAACGTGATGGACGACCGCCCATACGCGCTTGCCGCCGTTCCTTCCGCGATCGGTTCGCCGTCGTCGAGAACGGTTACAGCAACCTCCGCATCAGCATGGGACGCGAGAAGGGTCTCGATTTCGACGGTGGACGCGTCGATGTCCGGCGTGATGCGAAGGCGCTCGACGTATTGGTCCGCCACCGGCTCCAGCCACACGGTCTGCCAGATCCCAGACACTGCCGTGTACCAGATGCCGCCGGGGTTATGGACCTGCTTACCGCGTGGTTGATACCCATCGTTCACGGGATCCCACACGGCGATCGTCAGATCCTGCGGTCCATCGGGGCGAAGCGCGCTGGTAATGTCGAACGAAAACGGATCGTACCCACCACGATGCTCGCCCACGAACCGGCCGTTGACCCAGATCTGAGCCTCCCAATCGACCGCGCCAAAATTCAGCCGGACGCGTTCCTTATCCCAGTCTTCCGGAACCTCGAAGCGGCGGCGGTACCAAAGCCGGTCGTGTTCATCCACTTCCCTGTTCACTCCGCTCAAGGCTGACTGGATCGGGAAGGGAACCAGTATTTGACCATCGAACGCATCCGGCCGGTCATCGTTCCGTCCCGTAATGGCGTAGTCCCACAGACCGTTGAGATTCTTCCACGCGTCGCGCGTCAACTGCGGGCGCGGATACTCGGGGAGCGGGTCTTCAGGCGACACCTCGTCCGCCCACGGCGTCAACAACACCGCATCCGCGGGCGCCCAATCCTGCGCGCCCGCCGCGCCCGCGAACAGCACGGCCGCCAGCAACATCCCCATCGCTATCTTTCCCATGTGCCTTTCCTCCTTCCTAGATTCTTCCGAAACGCCGCGCAAGAGACCGCCTCTCGCGCCGTGTTCAGGATCATGACCCACCGCTCCGGGAAGGATCAAGAGAAGCGTGGAAGAGCAAACCCTCGCGAGGCGCATCAGGCCAAGCTTACGCCGCGCTGAAAGCGCCCGGACACAGCCGGCCCAGAGCCAACGCCCTGGGAGTAAGGTGGTTCCCAAAACGCCGCTCTGGGCCTTTGTGATTTAGTGCTTCGGACCGTGTCTCGTTGGAGCGCGAATGAACCGGCCGGCAAATGGATCCACTCGCGCTCGCGTTAGCGCGAGGCCTGGCTCCGCAGCAGATGCATTTCGGCGGCGGCAAGAAGGACAGGGCCGAAGCTGTGGCTGTCGTCAACCGCCGTGGGCCGCTCCAGCCAAAACTCGATCGGGGCATCACTGGCGCCCCGCGTACCAATGCATGTGCCATGCACCGCGCCATGAGCATCCACGGTCATGGCCAGCCCCTCCCACGCTTGCTCGGCCATGGGCCGCATGGTCTCGGGCAGCCAGCCTTTGCGGAGGCCCATCGCCAGCGCATAGAGGATTAGGCCCGTCCCCGAGGTTTCCTCGTAGGACTCGGGCGTGACCAGGTCTTGCCGCCACATGCCACTGGGCGCTTGCAGGGGCTCCAGCGTTTCCATCATGTGTTCGAGCCGCGCGATCATCGCCTCCCGCTCGGGGTGATCCTCCGGAAGAAACCGGATCAATTCCACGAGACCAATGAGCGCCCAACCCGTGCCCCGGCCCCACGTGTCGGGCGACACGCTTCCGGGCGGGCCGAAGTTCTTCGTCTGATGAAAGAGCCCCAGCTCTTCGTTGAACAGCGCGTCTTCCATAAGGAGGTATTGTTCGATGGACTCCTCATGCAACTCGGGTTCATCAAGGACTACGGCGCTCATCGAAAGAAAGGGACAAATAGCCATCAAGCAATCCACCCAGATCCTCCGTTCTTCCGGCGGTCTATCGCCGGGATGGGGATGGGACATGAGCCCGTTGGCGTCGCGGGGATGCTCCTCGATGAGCTGGTCCACATAGCGCCGCAATAGTGCTTCATCGCCTACCGGCCGATCCTGGATGTAGCGGTAGATCCCCGGCAGTCCGCCCATCGCGTAGTTCTGGAAACTGCCCCCGATGGGGCTTTCCGGGACTTCTTCTCTCACCAGTTCGGCGAGGACGTCATCAACATAGTGGTCATACTCCTCCCGCCCAGTGGCCTCCGCCACGCGGACCAGGCCGTACAGGGTGAGCAGGTGGCCGTAATGATGGCTAGGGGTCTGCGTTTCAATGTAGTGATCCGCCACGCGCTCCGCCACCGCCTCGGGCGTGTTCTCGACATCGGGCGCCACCGTGTCCTTGGTCTTGATGACCACGTCAAATCCGTAGCCCTCGCCATTGCCCCGGAAACGGTCGTGCCTGCCCGCCCACCACAAGACTCTCAGCTCGGCGCCATCATGGTTCCGCGGGCTCAACGCCTGGCCCCGCTTGGCGTGGGGTTCATACCCCTGTACCTCGCCATCGTTGCTGCCCCAGACCAGTTCCCAGCTTTCGCCCCCATCGTTCGTGGTCCACTCCTGGATCTGATACGCCCGTTTCCCGGGGTCCACCTCGACGCTCACGAACACGGTGTAGGGATCGTTCGAATCCATGGTGACGGCGCCCTTGTGATACAAACCAGGCACAGGCTCCGATTCCGGTATTTCCCCGCCCATGTCCACAATCTCGTCGCTGACGAACCATTCCCCATCCCGGTAGCTGGCCCATCGCGCCCGGAAATCGCCGCGGCCACCGCCACGGCCGACCTCTTTCATCTCCTCAAACGTGATGTAGGGCGTACCGTCCTTCACCAAGAGTTCGTTCACGTTCGGGGAATCCGTCCAG
>SKRY01000085.1 GCA_007118235.1 Candidatus Hydrogenedentota bacterium
CCCGCCGCTTCGAGTTGCGCCCACAGGCGATCGTCCGGCGTCATGACGGGGGCCGCGAAATGCCCCAGGGCCACGATGGCCGCGCCGGTCAAGGTGGCCGCATCGACGATGGCGTTTGGCTTGTGTTGCTCCACGGTGTAGGCAAGGGCGTCCGCGAGGACCATGCGTCCCTCGGCGTCGGTGTTGTGGACCTCAATGGTGGTCCCGTTGTAGGCGGTGACGATGTCGCCGGGCCGCGTGGCCCGTCCGTCCGGCATGTTCTCCGCCGCCGGCACGACGCAGACCACGTTGATGGGCGGCTTGCGCTGGCAGATGGACTTCATCGCGCCGAGCACGGCCGCCGCGCCGCACATGTCGTACCGCATCTCATGCATGCCCTGGCCCGGCTTGATGCTAATGCCGCCGGAATCGAAGGTGATGCCCTTGCCCACGAGGGCCACCGTGCGTTTCGCTTCGGGATGGGTGTAGCTGAGGGTCACGAGCCACGCGGGCTCCTCGCTGCCCCGTCCGACGCTGAGCAGCGCCCCCATGCCGAGGGCTTCGAGCTTGTCTTGGCCAAGGACCTCCACGCCGCAATTTACTTCCGCCGCCATCGTGGTGGCCTCACCCACGAGCTTAGTGGGCGTGAGATCGTTGGAGCCCCTGTGCGCGAGGTCGCGCGCCCAGTTCGCGTTGGCCGTCTCATGGCGGGCGAGTTCACACGCCACCACGTCCACGCGGTCCCGATCTTCCGCCACGATGTCGAGACGCGCCACGCGAACGGAGGGGGGATCGGCGGGCTTCTTGTAGCGCGTGAACTCGTACTGCCCGAGTACAAGACCTT
This sequence comes from Candidatus Hydrogenedentota bacterium, assembly GCA_007118235.1. GTDB lineage: Bacteria > Hydrogenedentota > Hydrogenedentia > Hydrogenedentales > SLHB01 > SKRY01. The sequence goes on from SKRY01000085.1 coordinate 824, forward strand.
CAATGAAGGCCTCCGGCGGCGCGGGAAACCCATCGGCGATGAAGAGCGCCGCGTGGTTGGCGCGGTGACGGGTGAGTTCGCCCGCCGCCTTGCCCGCCGCCCGGCGGAAGGTTTCGGCCGTACATGTATCTCGTCCGCCAAGCCCCAGCAGCAACACGCCCCGGCAATCGGCGGCGCGCGGCAGGAGACAGGTCTCCCCGGCTTTGCCCGTGAACACGCCTTCCTCGCGCACCGCCGTGACGGCGGATGTTTCGAGCGGCGTGGCGGGACGTTCCCCCTCGAACGCGGGGAGAATCAATACGGTGTCAGCGGATACGGTCCATTCATCTAGGGCGTGGACTTGAATTTCCATGTGCAATCGCGCCTCCAGGCTTTGGTCAGTGACAACATTTCCGCACGAGTATAGGACACCCAAGGGCGGCAGCGCCACATGGCGGCTTTGGATGGGACTCCGCGCCATGGGCGCGTTATAATTTGTTGGGAGAAGATACAATGCCGAAAGAGCTATCAAGGGAGAGCGCCATGGACGTGAAGGATGCGGTCCGGAAAGCCAAGCAACACATACAGGAACTCTTTGAGGAAGAGGAGATCACTCACATTGGGCTAGAGGAGGTTGAGCCTAGTGCGGACGAGACGTGCTGGCGCGTTACGATCGGCTTCTCTAGACCTTGGGATTTTTCGAGGAACGCGTCGTCGGCAATTTCCGGCGGACATCCGGGACGATCCTACAAAGTCGTCACTATCGATGAAGAATCCGGTCAAGTCATTTCTGTCCGAGACAGGCAAATCGAACTGCATTCGTGAAGCCGCTAATTCTTGATGCGAATCTGCTTGTGCTATTGGTTATCGGGCGCGGCGCCGCTATGACGAGCGGGGGGAAGCGGTGATGCTGGCGAGGTTGCCGAGGACATCGCGGGTCCACAGGCGGATGTCGTCGATGAAGGTGTAGAAGAGGGGCACGATGAACAGCGTTAGGAGGGTGCCGGTGGTGAGTCCGCCGATGAGCGCGCGGCCGAGGCTGTGGAAGCTGACGGCGTCGCCCACGCCACCGCCCATTGCGAGCGGGACACAGCCCAGGATGGTGGTGAGGGCGGTCATGAACACGGGCCGGAACCGGTCGCGCCCGGCCTGAAGGATGGCGCTGTGGCGGTCCATTCCGCGAAGGCGGAGTCTATTGATGTAATCCACGATGACGATGCCGTTGTTCACGATGATGCCCACCATGAGAATGGCGCCAATGAACGCGACGATGTCCCACGAAGTGTTGGTGAGGTACAGCGCCCAGAACACGCCGAGAAACGCCAAGGGCACCGTGGTGAGAACGGACAAGGGCAGGAGCGGGGACTCGAATAGCGTGGACATGACGATGTAGATAAGGATGATTGCAAAGACCAGGGCCAACAGGAAATTGGCGATGTTGGCGTCCATTTCCTGGAATTCGTCGCCGAGTTCCACGCTGTAGCCCTGAGGCATTTGAAACGCGTCGACCAGTCCGCGCACGTCACGCTGGACGGCGAGCAGGTTGTCCCCGGACACTTGGCCCGTCACGTTGACCACGTTTTGCCCGTTCACGCGGCGGATGGAGCGGGGACTCTGGCCGCGCTGATAGTCCACGAGTTGGCTGATGGGCGTCAGAGTGCCGTCGGGCCTTGTGACCGACACGTTGTCGAGGTCGCGCCGCGTTTGGCGGTCCTCCTCGCGGAACTGAGCGGTGACGCGGATTTCCCGGCCGTCTTGTTTCAGATATGGCAGGCGCGCGCCGCGCAGGGCGAAATCGACTGTCTGAGCGATCATCATGGGGGTCACGCCCGCCTCGGCTACACGGGGCTTGTCCATGCGGACCTGGACCTCCTCGCGCGAGCGGTCCGTATCGGTCTGCGCGTCGGTGATGTTGGCGAGATTGTTCATGAGATCACGAAACCGCTCGGCGTAATTCTCCAGCCTTTGCGTGTCGTGCCCGCGCAAGCGCACCGACACCGTGCGGCCGCCGTCCTCCTCCATTTCGGGGATTCGGAACCGCAATTCGACGCCCGGCAGCTTCTCCGGCATGCGCTGCCACAGGATATTCATGACATCCTCGGGAGCGTACTGGGGCGCCTCGCCCCTGGGATAGTCTTCCGGCCTCTTGAGGTAGACTGAAATGTTACCCCCCGACCGCGAGTAATCCACGAAGACGTTGCGTATACCCAGCTCGTCCCGTTGCCGATCGATGGCCGCTTCGAGGCGCTCGAAAACGCCGCTGGCCATTTCGAGATCATGGTTCTGGTCGAGTTCCACTCGAATGCGGACCTCTTGGGCGAGGCGCTGGTCGATTTCCTCCACGCCCACGGCTTGGTAGGGAATGGCGGCGGTAAGGAGGCCGATGACGCCCAAGCCCGCCATGGTGGCGAGCCGCCAGCGGAGCGCGCCCGCGAGAGCGGCGGAATACATGGTGATGAGCCGTTTGATCGGCCGCCAATGCTGGATGTGGACGAAGCCCGAGCGGCGGGCGATGGCGGAGAGGAACCCCCGCGCCTCGTGGTAGCCGCCCCACTGATCGCGATCCCGCATGCGGCTGGCGGCGAGGGGGATGAGGGTGAGGGCGAGAAGGAGACTCGTGAAGAGGGACGCGATGACCGGGCCGGCGAACTGGCGCATGTAGCTGGCCATCTCCCCGGTTTGCATGTACAGCACGGGAATGAACACCACCACGGTCGTGCAGGTCGCCGACGTGATGGCCAATCCCACCTCCGAGGCGCCCTCCCGCGCGCTGGTTATGGCATCCTCGCCGAGTTGCCGGCGCCGGAAGATGTTCTCGATCACCACGATGCTGTTGTCCACCAGCATGCCGACGGCGGTGATGAGGGATATCATCGTGATGAGGTTGAGGGTCATCCCCGCGAAGAACATGAACAGCAACCCGCCCAGCATTGAAGCCGGGATGGCCATGGCCACCAATAGGGTGGGCCGGATGCGCAACATGAAGAGAAACAGCACGGCAAACGCCAGCATGCCGCCGTAACGTCCCGCGTCCACAAGCCCATCCAGGGCGCCCAGAATGATGTCGGACTGGTCGAAAAACTCGAACACTTCCATGCCCTCATACTCGGGCTCCGACTGAATTCGTTCGAGTTCTTCTTGAACTCCCTGGCATACATCGACCGTGTTCGCCTCGGCTTCCTTCTGAACCAACACAAAGGCGCCGCCCTGGCCGTCGATGGTCTGGATGCTTTCCCGCTCCTCCGGCCGGTAGCTGACATCCGCCACGCTGCGCAGGCGCATGTTGTTGGGGCCGATGACGAGATCCTCCAGTTCGCCGGGATCCGACAACTCATCCGATACCCTTACGTAGTAGCGCATCCCGCCGTCCGTCAAGGCGCCCAGGGACACGTTCACGCTGCTCTCCTGCAACTGGCCCACGACCTCATACAGGCCGAGATTGGCGCGGCGCAAGGCGTCTTGATCAAATTCGACGAAGATTTCCCGTTGCCCCGGCGCAAAAATCATCACGTCCGCCACGCCCTCGATCCGTTTAAGGCGCGGTTCGATGTGCGTTCGGAGCCGGTGGGCGAAGGCCTCGTCGTCCTCTGGACTGAACACGCTGAACGCCATGACCGGCATGGCGCCCGCGCTGAAGCGTTGCAGCATGATGGTGTCCGCGTCCGAGGGAAGTTGAAGGCGAAGCCGTTCGATGCGGTCGCGCACCTCCGCGGCGGCGAGATTCATGTCCGTTTCAAAATCGAACTCAATGCGGACCTGGCAGCCGTCGGAGTCCGACGTAGTCCGGATCCGCCGGATGTGGGATAGCGTGCGGAATTCGCCCTCCGCGGGGATGGCGATCTCGTTCTCCACCTGCTCCGGCGTGGCCCCGGGATACGGGATGACGGCCATGATGAAGGGAAGGTCCATGGCGGGCAGAAACTCAAGAGGCAGGCGGGTCACTCCAATGAGGCCGAAGGCCGCCATGGTCACGGCGACCATGACGGTGGTGATGGGGCGCCTGATGGCGAAGTCTGGAAGCGAAAACTTCATTGCGAATCCCGCGCGGCAAAGAGATAGTAGGCCATGGGAATGATGAACAGCGTGAGTACGGTCGCGCTGAGCAGCCCCGCCATGACGGTGATGGCCATGGGCCGCCGCATCTCCGCGCCGGCGCCCGTCCACACCGCCATGGGCACGAGCCCAAGGATGGTGGTCATGGTGGTCATCAAGATGGGCCGCAGGCGGATGCGGCCGCCCTGAACCACGGCCTCCACCTTGCTGAACCCCCGGGCGCGAAGCTGATTGATGTAGTCAATAAGGACGATGGCGTCGTTCACCACGATGCCCGCCACGATGATCCCGCCGATGAACACCACCACGCTCAGACTGATGTTCATCCAATACAGGGCGTAGATGACCCCGATGAACGCCAACGGCACGGCGAACATGACAAAGGCGGGCTGGCCCACCGACTCGAATTGGCAAGCCATCACCACGAACACGAGGAAGATCGCTAGCAACAGCGCGAACTGCAAGCTCCGGTAGGAGGTCTCTAATTCCTGTTCTTGTCCGCCCATGAAGAACGTGTAGTCGGGAGGCCGGTTCACGTCGCGGACGCGCTCCATGATGTCCGCTGTGACGCTGCCCAAATCCCGGCCCTCGATGTTGCCAGTGACAAGCGCCACGCGCCGCTGATCAACCCGCCGGATCTCGCTTGGGCCTTCTTTCACCGAGACGCTGGCCACCGCGGAAAGGGGGACGGGCGGGTTGCCCGAAGTGATGCTGGTCATGCGTAGATCGGCCACGCTGTTCAATTGCTCGCGGCCGGTGCGGACGCGCATGTCCACCTTGTGCCCCGCCATGTCGAACCGGGTGGGGACATCGCCGCGGATCTCGGTGCGGAGCTTCTGAGCGACTTCTTGCGGTTGGAGCCCTTTCTCGGCCAAGAGATGCCGGTCGAACTCGATAATGATCTCGGGATACCCTTCCCGGATGCTCAACTCAAGATCCCGCAGGCCCCGCACGTCGCGAATCGCGGCCATGGCTTCTTGCCCGATGTCCCGCAGCACCATGGGATCATCTCCACGGATTTGCAGCTCCACGGGCGTCCGGAAACTGAACAGGGTTGGCAGGGTGAACGCGATATCATCCGGCGATACACGCCGGGCTTGACGCCGCAAATCCTCGATAATGGCGTCTTGATACCGGGCGGTTTTCTCAGGATCCCTGAGGCGGATGACGAATTCCGCCACGTTTTCACCGCGCCGATCGCCAGAGCCGGCATCGTCGCGTTCCTCGCCCACTTTCATGGCCACGGTTTCCACTTCGGGAACGGCCAAGGCGAGCCGCTCGATGGGGCGGGCCCTGCGCTCCGTCTCTTCCAAACGCGTGCCCGGCGGCGCTTCCAAGCGGATGCCGAACTCGCCCTGCTTGAGCGGGGGAATCAGCTCGCGGCCTAGGGACAAAGCGGTGTCTCCGGCGTGAACGGCTACCAGCACCAGCGCGCCCAATACCACCGGACTGAACCGCAGCCCATGCCGTAGCGTCACGGTGTACGCGGCGCGCAGGCTCTCGAAGCCGTA
>SKRY01000221.1 GCA_007118235.1 Candidatus Hydrogenedentota bacterium
CCTCGTTTGTGGGCGCCACCACGACGCTGCGCATTTGGGCGCTGCCCACGCTATAAGTCTTGACGCTGGGATCGTCTTGCAGGGCGAGGTGGAGGATGCGGCGTTCCTGCGGGGGCATGGGTTTAACGCGCTGACTCTTGCCGGTCTCCTTGGCTTTGTCGGCGGTCTCGCGGGCAAGCTCCTCGAGCTGGGTCTTGCGCCGGTCGAGATACCCCTCCACGTCGATGATGATCCGCTCGGGGGCTTCTTCGTCCTCGCTGTGGATCATCCGGTTAAGCAAGTACTGAAGGGCGGAGAGGTTCTGTCCTTTCCGGCCGATGAGGATGGCGGAATCCGGTGAGTCGACGTTAAGATGGATATTGCCGTCCTCGTGTTGCTGGCTCGCGACGGACGCTTCCATGCCCATGTACCGGATGACCGTCTCCAGCAGCGCGGCCGCTTCGTTGCCGGTCTCCTGGGCCGAGGGGCGAGCGGGTTTGGCGGGCGCTGCTTCGTCCGGGCGGGTTTGGGGGCGTACGGAGGGGGGTTCCGCTTCTGGCTCGTTTCCGGCGGTCTTGGCGTCTTCCTTGGAGCGGCCAGAACGCCGCCGGTCTCCGTCTCTTCTGCCGCCTCGTCCCTTCCTTCTGCCGGGCTCCGCGGTTTGCTCCTGTTCTTCTTCCAAGGGTTCGCCCTCGGCCGACATCCGTATCCTCACGGGCCGGGCGCCGAATCCGAGAAACCCCGAGCTGCCTTCGTCAAGCACTTCGACATGCACTTCATGGCGTTCCGCGTCCAATTTCCGCAGGCCTTCGTCGATCGCCTCCTCGCGGGTCTTGGCGGATACTTCGACGGATCGCATCGCCTGAGTCTCCTTATGTCTATTTGGTCTTTGAGGACTTCTTGCGCTTCGAGGCCTGGCCGCCGGTGGGGTTGGCGTGTTGCTGGCGGCGGGATTCCTTGGCCATCTGGCGCTTACGCTGCTGGGCGGCGTCGTAGAAATGCTTCTTGCGCGGGAGCGTTTTGTCTTTCTTCTTTGGCTCCACGTTCACTTCGCCCCCAAACCTCATGATTGCGAAGTGCTGCGCGATGCCCAGCAGCGTGCTGGTAAGAATGTACAGATTCAGTCCAGAGGAGAAGTTATAGCAGATTATGCTGAACACGAGAGGCATGGCCATCATGATCATCTTTTGCTGGGGATGCTGCGCGGCCGCACCTTGAGGCATGAGCTTGAAGCTGGCGATCATGGTGAGCGCAGCCAAGATGGGCAGCACATTGAGGTACTCAAAGTGGCCCAAGAAAGGCACATCGGTCAATGCGGCGAAGTGCGCGAGCTGGTCCGGTTGCGACAGGTCGTCGATCCAGGCGACGAAGGGAGCGCCGCGCAACTCAAACGCCACGTAAAGCATGCGGAACAAGGATATAAACACGGGCATCTGAAGGAAAATCGGCAGACACCCCGCCAAGGGATTCACTCCCCGATCCTTGTAGAGCTGCATCGTCTGCTTCTGGAGTTCCTGGGGATCCTCGCTGTACTGCTTCTTCAGCTCTTCCATTTCAGGCGCAAGCGCCTGCATCTTCTTCATGCTCATCATCTGCTTGTACGTCAACGGCAGGATGATGAGCCGCACCCCCGCAGTCAGCAGAATGATGGCCACGCCGTAATTGGGGATAACGCTGTAGACCCGATTCAACAGCCCCAGCAGGAACTTCGAGAACGAGTCCATGAACGCGAACCAATCCGACTGGAAGAAACGCAAGGCCTCGTCCAATGTGGCCCATCCCGCTTGAAGCGCGTTCATCTCGCTGGGTCCCACGTAGAGCTGGAACTGATCCACGCGCTCCTCGCCGGGCGCTACACGAAAGGGGGAACTCGCCAATCCGAACCGGAAAGCCTCCTCGTCCCCGGTTACCCAGCCATCGACTCCTTCGCGCAGCCCGCGGAAACCGACCACGAAGTGGGCGCTCTTCACGGCGATCCACTCAGGCTCCGGCAGGGTCATCACGCCGCGCACCATGCCGGGGGCGCCGGCCAAATCGGCCGTGGTCATGGAATCCAGATCGCCAGCCCGGCGCCAAACAAGGGTTTGGGGGATGAGCCGGTGATCGGTGTCGCCGGAATCAATGTTCGGTCCCCAGTGCAAGACGTAGGATGGATATCGATCCATGCCGAGTTGCTGAGGTTCATCGCCAAGATTGCGGTAGGAAATCTCCACGTCGACGAGATGAGCGGTGGGATGAAGCTCAAACGCCTTGCGCACTTCAGCGTGGTTTGGCAGTTCCAAGCTGAACACCACATGGCGTTCGTCATGCTCGGCCAGTTGCCACGCGCGGCGGTCCAACTGCTGGCCCAAGCTGTCGTCGTTGAACTCCAAGCCTAGGGGATAGATAGCCTCGGCATGCCGCGCATCTTCCTCGGGCTCGGGAACGAGTTGTATCGATTGCTCGTCCTCCGCGCCGAGCCTGACCTCGGCCCGGACGAGACGCGCGCCCACCGGCGTGAACGCCAGACGCAGGCGGTTGTTCTCCAGGTAAATCTCATCCTCGTCTTCCGCCGTGGCCACGGGCGGAAGAAAATCCGCGCGGTCATCGGGCGGATCAAGAGGAGCATCAGGATCGGCGGGAGGTTCCACACCGGGATGGTCCGCGGGTTCCGGAGCTTCTTCCGCCACGCGATCCGGGGCGGGGTCCTCCTGTGGCACATGGCGAGGCGCGAGCCACTGCATCCAGACGATGAAGAGCACCGTAAGCAAGACGATGCCGATCATCTGAGAACGGGCCGCGCGTTTGTCTTGATTATCTTCCCACACTAGGGGATCACTCCGAGTTGTTGGATAGGCGCTGGCTGGCCACCGCCACCGGTAGGGTACATGGCTGCTTGCGGACTGTCGTTGGAGGAGCGGGTATCGTTTCCAGCCATGAGCGCGCGCCAAACCCCGCGGCTTGCGCTCATGGCGCGAAACCGGCGGGCCGGTTACGGGACGGGGTCGTGCCCGCCGTGACAGAAAGGCTGGCACCGCGCCAGACGCCACAAAGTGTAGACCCCCCCCCGGATGACCCCATGCTTCCCGATGGCTTCAATGGCGTATTGGGAACAGGTGGGCAGAAAGCGGCAGTTGTTGCCAATCCATGGCGATACGGCCATTTGGTAAAGCCGGATAAGCGCCACGAGCATCCTACGCACCAATCAAGCCTCCCTGACGCAGAAGCGAATGGAGAGCCGCCCATGCCTCTTGATACGAGAGCCTGGCCGCAGCGGGCCGCGCCACGGCCACGATGTGAACACCTTGCGCCAACTCGGGGCGATGCCGCCGGTATACTTCGCGCATGACGCGTTTGACCCGGTTGCGGGTCACCGCCTTACCCACCTTGCGCGATACCGTGAAACCGATCTTCCGGCCTTGCCCGGGACAGTGAAGCGCGTATAGCACAAACGCCCGGCCCACATGCTTCTCCCCTTCCCTGTAAATCCGAAGGAACTCCGCGCGGCGCGTTAGCCGTTCGTCCCGGGGAAACGCGTGGGCTCCCGCAGCCTTGAGCCCGTCTTCTCGATTCTCGTCCGCGCTTACGACGGAGCCAACCGCCTCCGCCCCTTTTGCCGGCGGCGGCGTAATACGGCGCGGCCCGCCGCGGTGGATTTGCGGACCAAGAACCCATGGGTCCGCTTCCGGCGAATAGTTGATGGTTGAAACGTTCTTTTCACGAATTGCTTCTCCTGTCTTGTTCCTAGGCGGGCCTCGTTGCGATTCTTCGAGTCCGTCCTTGTATAAAGGAATCCTAGTGGTGTTTGGTGGCAGCGCGGCGTTCCAGGCCGTGGATCCCCGGCGCCGCCGCCCAGGAATGATCTCTGAGAATTGCCCGCGCATAAGCCTTGCGCTAGACACACAACCGCACCGAGGGCGAGCCCTCCTTCCGGCGGGAGCCCCCAGAGCGGGGTCACGGTACGTATGTACTCTCTAAGTATAGAGCGGGGCGGGGCCTTGCGTCAAACTCGTTGTTCACCGCGGAATAGAAAATCCGTATCCAATTTGTGCATAATTCTGTGAGTGGGCGTTTGCGAATCGTGTTCGCACAAATGGAAATGGGCTTGGGCGGCCCTTCCCGGCGAAGGGTGTATGCGCCACGAGTATCCGAGGAGAACGACATGACGAGAAACCTGACATTGCTTGCCGCCTTGGGCGCCGCTGTGGCGCTGTCAGCCTTGGCGGCGCAGGCAGACACCAATGACCTTGAGCTAATCGAGGTCCAGCGAATCTGGGACGAAGCGCCGCACAATGCCTTTACGGACCTGATTCGCTTCGAGGGCGTGTGGTATTGCGCGTTCCGCGAAGGGGAAGTGCACGGCAACCACCCCACGGGGCAAGTGCGGGTCATCCGGTCCGAGGACGGCGAGGAGTGGGAATCCACAGCCGTCATGCAATGGGACGGCGGCGATGTGCGCGATCCCAAGTTATCCATCACCGCGGAGGGAAAGCTGATGCTGACCTCCGCGGTTTATTTTACGTCCGCCGTGGATGATACGGTGCGGCAGTCCGTGACGTGGCTCACTTCCGACGGCGAGGACTGGGGCAGCGTGAACGCGTGCCTCAGCGGCGTGAACACCTGGCGCTGGAATACCACCTGGCACAATGGCATGGGCTACAACATCGGCTATAGCGGGAAGGACGCGGCCGGAACGCTGTACCGCACGCGGGATGGAAAGCAGTGGGAGACGTTGCTCGAGGATTACTTCCCGGAAGGCGAGGGCAACGAAACGTCCCTGGTCTTTGGCCCGGATGACACCGCCTACTGCCTGCTGCGCGATGGGCCCGGCGGGATGGGCCACCTCGGCGTCGCGGAACCGCCGTACTCGGAGTGGACGTGGGCGGACTTGGGCGCGCGCATCGGCGGCCCGGAGATGATCCGCCTGAGCGATGGGCGTTTTCTGGCGGCGGTCCGGTTGTATGACGGCGGCGCCCGAACTTCGCTGTGTTGGATTGATCCCGATGAAGGGACCATACGCGAATTCCTTGAGCTGCCCTCCGGCGGCGACACGAGTTATGCCGGGTTAGTGGAACACGAAGGCGTCATCTGGATGAGTTACTATTCGTCCCACGAAGAAAAGAGCGCGATTTATCTGGCGCGGCTGAACATCCCGGGCTAGTACTTGATCGGCGTCAAAATTGTGGTCAGCATGCGGCTTTGCGCTACTGGATTAGCTCCGCTTGGAGTTCACAATCAATGCTGGACCCTTGTCTCAATGCGTGGGTAGACATGTAAACGACCCCAGCGGGGTCACAGCTGGTAGCCAGGGGTTGATGCGCGCGTAGCGCGCGGATACCCCTGGATCGCAGGCCAACCCCATCCAACGACCCTGGTAAGGGTCGCAGCAACCGTATGCACAAAGGTTCTGCGACCCCTAAAGGGGTCGGTATCGGGTGTACCTGTTTCCGGGGGTATCGCCCGCATGCTATCGCTTGCGGGCTCAACCCCCGGCTACCAGCTGTCATCCCTACGGGATGGATTTATTTGTGACAGCATTTCAGGCTACGTCAAATACAACTGCGGCATCCACAAGTTTAGGCTTGACGCTCTACTAGCGGAGCGCATTTAGGCATTATCCGTGTTGGGACCACCCAACACACACAAAAAGGAGATGAACCATGGACCTGACAAGACGGCAATTCATGGGAACCAGCGCGGCCGCGGTGGCGGCGGGCGCAATGACAACGAAGACCGTGGTTGGCGCCAACGACCGCATCCGCATCGCCTTGATCGGCTGCGGTCACCGGGGCCGGATGGTCACCGGCGGCATGATGAGTTTGGGTGCGCAGCTGACCCACCTCTGTGATCTGCATCCCGAGCGGCTTGAGCAGACGTGGGCGTTTTTGTCCGCGGAGCAGGACGCCGAGCCCCACATGGTCAACAATGCCGAGGAGGTGCTGGCCTCGGACGAGGTGGACGCCGTGGTCATCGCGACGCCGGACCATTGGCATGCCCCCTTGTCCGTGTGGGCGTGTCAGGCCGGCAAGGACGTGTACGTCGAGAAGCCTCACACCCACAACATCTTCGAGTGCTGGAAGATGGAGGAAGCCGCGGAGAAGTATGACCGCATCGTGCAGGTGGGCGTCCAATGCCGGTCGGGGGAGTACGTGAAGGAAGCGCGGAAACGCATTGAGGAAGGCGCGCTGGGCGGGGTCCCCTTCGTGAAGGTGTACAACGTGAAGCCCGGCGGCCCCTTTAATCTTGACGAGCCCGGCGATCCCCCCGAGGGTTTTGACTGGAACGAGTGGCTGGGCCCCGTCGCGACGGATTGGCCCTATCACGAACGCCTCTTCCGCGGCGGCTGGATGCAGTACTGGGATTTCACCGGTGGCGACCTGGCCCTGGACAATCCCCACCAGCTCGA
>SKRY01000093.1 GCA_007118235.1 Candidatus Hydrogenedentota bacterium
ACGTTCAACTTGATGTAGGTGTCATCCCGGTTCAGCCAGTTATCGCTATCGTTGGTCACTTCAGGCACGGAGATGTTCAACGTCACGCCGGTATCCCGGAAATCCGTAATCTGGACAGGGGTGTTGCCAACGACCACCGTGTTCTCATAGGGAACTTGGCGCACCGTCTTGACCTCGGTGGGCGTCTCGGACCCCACGCGCACCATCGCACGGGGACGGGCAAGGATAAATGCACGGTTCTCGTCCACCAAAGCCTGCAGGACCATCTCAATGTCGCCGTAGTACGTGGTCAGCCGGTCCAGGAACACCGTGATGGCGGCGTCCCGCGTGGGGAAAGTAATATCGGCGCTTTCGATAATACCCTCCGTACCCGACACCCGGCCCACCGGCTGCCCGGCGTCCCGGTGCTGGAAATACGCGCTAAGGCCCGTGTCAACTCCCTTGGTGCTCTGAAACTCGATAATCTTGGCCGTCACATTGACCTGCTCGGGAGGCTGCGTGGGCGGCTGGGCATTGACCTGAACCGCCGCGAGACACAAGACCGCGAAGAGCGTTACACCGCCCCACCTACTCACTGATTTCTTGCGCATAGTGGACCTCATCCTTCAAACGTACCGACGGCTTCGTGGCGATGGATATTCTCAATGGTGTCGAAATTACTAAAGCGGACACTGAATGGGCGCCGCTCCCCGGGGCGGAGCCGGCCAATATTGACCGTGTCGGTGTCGTAAACCACATCTCCGAAACCGTAAATGGTCACCTGCACCCGGACGCCGTTGAGCGTGGTCTCGCCGCGGTTGACGGCCTGACCACTCACCACGTAGTGCCGGTGCTGCCGGGTGAATAGATCCCGGCTGGAACTCGGCCGGAACGACTCCAGATTGGTAATCACCAACGGCCGCTCCTCAATCTCGCGCCGTTGCACTTCCGCCGGCGTGAGCAGGGTTAATCGCCCGCCAGGCCCAATCTCTACCCGTCTGGATACAGTGGAATCCTCGGCGTACCCGGGGTCCTGGTCCAGAACCTCCTCGTACACCTCTCCGGCCTGTTCGTAATCCCCCTTGCGCCAGAGCACATCGGCGAGTTCAAGCTTCTTCTCCAAATCCCCGGGATTCTGTTCAACCGCGGCCCGCGCTTCCCGCAGGCGCTCCTCGAACTGCTGCGGCGAGGGGAATACCGCTTCGTATTCCTCCTGGATCTGCGTTATGAGCCGCTGGGCCTCCTCGGCATGTTCGCCCGCCGGGGCCACCTCGAGATACTTGTGGAAATTCTCGGCGGCATCGCGGTAGTTTGAGGTCCCGTAGTACGCGTGACCCAAAAGATACCGCGCTTCCGCCGCCGCCGCATTACGCTGGTACTTTTCCATCGTATGCTGAAGACGGGGTATGGCCGCGCCGTAATCACCTTCCCGCAGCATTTGACGGGCTTGCTGAATCTCTTTCTGGGCGGCCCCTCTGTCGGCCATGGTCTCCCGCCCGCCCCGCGACTCGGGCGACGTGGAGCGGGGACCGGTCAAACAACCAGCGGTCAACGCCACCAGGAGGATGGCCCCCACCCCGCCCAGAATCATGGGCCTAAGTCGCAATTTGCTATTGTTCACTTTTCTCACCAAAATGCTCCGTGTTCGGGCTTGGAGCCCCCTTGAAATGCCGATTTCCAGTTTTGTATCACTGCTCCTCTATGAAAGAGACGACTTTCTGCGTGATATCTTCAACCGGAATATCCTCGTCTACTTCGGCAAGATACCCCTTCTCCGTGACCAGGTCGTACTCCTCTTCCTCGCTCACGGTTATCACGGCCTTCTGCGCCAGCGTGCTGGCTGCCTCGATCCTCTGCCAAAATTCAGCCGTACCTCGCTCAGTGCCTCTCCTCTCTATGTATTTGTACTGAGGAGTAGCCTTAACGGCTGCCATAAAATCCACTTCCGCGGCGTTCGCGAAACTTGAGGGATTTCCGATGTAGATCTTCTGGCTGTTAATTTGGTCATCGGGAATGGAGTTGGTACTGTCTTCCGCGTACGCGCCGGCGCTCACAAACACCGCCAGCGCCACTCCAGCTAGGATGTACGTCACGTTTCGCATGGCCCTTACCTCCGCTTTTCGTTTCGCTCCTGTCTGAATTCACTATTCTACTCTTGAAGGATTTCCAAAACATGCATGCTCATAACCTTGCCTGGTCACTCACATACATAGTACGCCATCATACCATTCTGTTTGGCGTCTTGTCGAAGGAACTCCTCTAGACTTCCCTTTATTCCGGCGCGCCGCACACCGCCCAACCTCCTGGCAACCGCGCGAACACGCCCCACCTCCCACTTAATATCCCTTCCGGCTGGCAGGAGTTCCATCTAGTCCTTCGGAACTAAACATGATCTCTTGGGGTTTATCCTTACACGCGCCAAAAGGTTTCATTCGGCTGTAACGGGAGGTCCCAAGAAAGCGGAATTATGCGCAAAAACCGACCGTGTCGGATTGAGCTATATAGAGCCCCCGCGCCGCAACCCGCCGGGCGCTCCATGTGACTACTTACAATCGAAAGGTCCTAATCGTTACACAATCCCGCGGAACTCAACAGCAGGGATGGTGAGCTTCATGAATACGGGGGTCAACACAGCGAACGGCCGCCGCGTTATCCTTATTGATATTCCGTTGAAGTGCGCCGCCATGCGCCCAAGGGCTCCTTTTCGGCCACGGACGCGAAAAGCTTTAACTGTATTCAAAACCGCTGGAAGCCACTCCACCAGAGGGACAGGGGTTTTCTGACAACGGGAATGTCCCTGCCGGTGTCTTGTGGTTTTCTTGCGATCTAGGCTAGAATGGCGTCTCCTCGTACGCTGGTGAGGACTGTAGGGAAGGATTAGTCGATGCGCGGTTCGTTTTTGTGTCTTTGCAAGACTTTGGTAACGGTGCGATCCAATGGACCGGTGAGAAGCCAATTCATCCGGCGCGCGGCGCTTGTCGGCTTGCTCTTGGCGGGGCTTGCGGACCCCGCGGCAGGAGAGGCGGCCCCCGGCGCGGACCTTCAGCCCATTACCCCGAGGCTGGAGGATTTCGAGCGTCCCGCCGATGCGGAGGCGACCCGCCAAATCTGGGTGACGCCTGGGGACGCCATGGGGGAACCGGGAACCGAGGTGATCATCGAGCATCAGGATCGCTATTCAGCCGCCCAGCCCATCGTGTGGACCTGCCGGGTAGCAAGCGAGGCCATCTTCCGGGACACCGAGGTCCGTCTTGAGATTCTAGACCGCGACGAGGAACCCGTGCTGCGCGGAGCCGTTTCCTTCCAACGGAGGGACGGCCGCAACACCTGCCGGTTCCGGTGGGACCCCAGTTACCTGGAGCCGGGCGTCTACACCGCGCGGGTGACGCTGGCCCCCCATCCCGGCACGGCCGAGGCCTGGCAAGAACTAACCCTATTTCACTATGCCCGTCCCGAGATTGACGCCGGTCTGGCCGCCGCGCACGGCGTGATTACCGAACTCCACCATAATCTGGAGAGCATGGCCACGCAGCCGGGGGCCTATCCCTACATCCGAATGCGCTTGGCGTTGCTCGACGGATTCGCGGAATATGGCCGCCAGCGTCTTGAAGCGGGCGATAACCTGTATGGGGCCTATGTCCTGGACTATCTCGAGCGGGGGATTGACCGAGTCCGCGGCCAGATGCTTTTCAGCCGCCTTCGGCCCGAACATGCACGGCCCGCGCCCATGCTGGCCCAGACGGGAGCGCGGCCCGGCAACGGCTATCTCGCGTTGGAAGGGGCGCCGGTGTTTCTGTTTGGACCAGGCGGAGACATGGAGCTGGCCGAATCACTCGACACCTGGGCGGAGTATGGATTCAACTTCGCCGCCGTTGAGCTGGATGATCCCGGCGCGGGCGAGCTATCCGCCACACACGCCGAGCGCGTCCGCGGGATTCTGGACAATGCCCGTGACGCAGGGATGAACCTGTCGCTGCGCCTCCCCCCCGCGTTCGTGGATGGGCCAGAAGAAGAGGCGAGCATAGACGAGTTTTCCGCCACCGCGCTCACCAACCGGATCGAGGCTTGGCGGCGCCTGGGAACCGTAATCCGCAACGCGCCCGCGCTCACCACACTGGGCGTGCAATTCAGCCCCCCCTTCGAACCTGAATCCGATGAGTTCAGGGAGGGATTCCTGGATTACTTGGGAGATGTTTATGCGGATCGCCACGAAGCAAACCAGGCTTGGCAAACCCGGCTGCGGGCCATGGACGAGATTGATGTGTGGTGGGACAGCGAACGCTCCGTCTACCAGTACGATCTTCAGAGTTTCTACCAGCAACGGGTGTTGAATACGTTCGCCCGGCTCGAACCCGCCGCGCGCGAGGCGTTTCCCGAATCCGCGCTGGAGCTGACGTTGCCCAGCGGCGCGTTCACCGAGGGAGAAACCCGCCGGGGGCTGAATCGCGAAGCGCTCAGCGCCATCTTCGATGTGGTGGGCACGGAGGCCGCCAACCGGCTGGACCATGCCCGATACGCCATGGAACACCCTGGCCCCTTGGCGCTATACACCTTGCTGCGGTCAGTGGCGCCCACGCGCCCCATCCTCAACCTTGATCACTCCGTCTTCGCGTCGGACGAACCCTTGCGGGGCCGATATTCCAACCGGTACGCGCGCACCGTATTATGGGAAGGGGCCATGGCGGGGCTGAGCGGCTCGGCCTTGACAGGCTGGGATCGCGCCGCCGGCCCCGGCGAATACGGCGTGGCGCAACGCCCGGATTTTCTTGAGGGCTATATTACAGCGGGCATCGACTTGAACCGGCTTGGTCCCATCGTGGAGGCGTTCCGCTCCGCGCATGCCCCCGTGGCCATCCTATGGAGCATGCCCAGCACGATATTCGATGACGGTTCCCCCTACCTCGCGTCGGCGTTGCGCGCGCTGGAAGGCATCTCGTTCAGCGGATACCATTTCCGGTTCATTTCCGAGGAGCAATGCGTGGCGGGAGACCTCGTGGACGTGGACGTGCTGATCATCCCCCAGACCCTCGCGGTATCCGGAGACGCCTTCGCGGCCATCGAGGAGTACGTGAACGGCGGCGGCATGGTCGTGCGGACGGGGACGCTCATCCCGTACGACGCCCGCGGCCGGGCTCAGCCCGATGTCCTCACGCCGACACGTCACACCTTGGTGCTCCGAGGACGGGACACCCCCACGAACTACATGCAGGCCATGGACGCCGCGTATTCCCAGGGCCACTTGGCCGGCATTCCCCGGATCACCAACCCGTTTGGATATCCCTTGGAAGGCGTGCGAAGCCGCTACATACGCTTCGACGGTCAAGCGTACCTTTATGTTGTGAATCTTCGGCCTAACCCCGTTCCGGCGCACATTTACGGACGATGGACCGGAGGGCGGGATCTCATCCGCGGGCGCGACGTGACCTTCCCGCGTCCGCTTGAGCCCCTGGACCCCATGCTCATCCGCCTGGAAGACCGGCTTACGGTCCCTCATGGGGCGGACGAGGAACTCCAGGTTTGGAGCGACGAACCGGCGCTTGTCGGCGTGCCTCTGGATGACGAGAACGGGCTGATGGATTACGCGCCTTCCACGGAAGCGTTGCCCGTGAGGCCGCGCGACTAATCGGGTGCGTCCCTCCTCTCCCGTTCAAAAGGGGAGCCGTACCGCCGCCTTCCAGGCGGCCTATGTGGCGGCAAGATGCCAGCGGTGCGAACTATTCCCCCGTCGAAGGCGGTGCAGGGGGATGTACGGGGTTCTTTCGAGGAAAATCCGCGCCCAGTGGAAGCTTTTTGTAACGCGGCGTGGCGCTATGCTTTTCAGCTTAAGGAGCACATTCAATGGCGGTTCTCAATGTGACGCTATACCCCGATGAGCCATTGCTGTCGGTTGCCGAGCCCATCCCTTCGATTACGCCGAAGATCGTCAAGCTGGCGAGCGACATGTTCGACACCATGATTGAGTACGAGGGCGTGGGGCTCGCCGCCCCGCAAGTAGGGGTGGCCAAACGGATGTTCGTGGTGTGCGAGCCCGAGCAGGCCGTTCAAATGTGTCTCATCAACCCGGTCATCGTGGAATCCGAGGGCCGGGAAGCAGGCGAGGAAGGCTGCCTGAGTCTGCCCAGCGTGTATGCGGATGTCCCCCGCGCCACCGGCGTGCGTGTCCAGGCCATCAACGAGAAGGGCGAGGCCTTGGATTTCCGGGCCGAGGGCCTGTTGGCCCGGATTATTCAACATGAGCTGGATCATCTCAACGGCGTGATCTTCCTGGACCGCGTCGACCTATTGACGCGGCAGGACAAACTCATGGAGTGGGAAGAGCGCCGGCAGCGGTATCTCGAGGCCGTCAAGGAACGGTAGACA
>SKRY01000369.1 GCA_007118235.1 Candidatus Hydrogenedentota bacterium
CAAGAGCAACGGCTGGACAGCACGGTGCTTGGCGTGTTGAGCCTCGAAGCGCAGAAAGACGACCTCACGGAATGGCGCGGGATGGTGGAGAAAATCCGTAAACCCGCCGGCGAATTGCGCGTCGCGGCCGTCGGCAAGTACGTCAGCCACGACGACGCCTATAAGAGTATTCAGGAAGCCTTGGGCCATGCGGGGATCGCCAATGATACGCGGGTTGTTTTGGAATGGATAGATTCGGAACGCTTCGAGGGGCCGCAAGATCCCGCGGAAGCCTTGGCGTGTTATGATGGCATACTGATATGCCCGGGGTTCGGCAAGCGGGGCATCGAGGGCAAGATTCAGACCGTGCGGTATGTCCGGGAAAACAACGTCCCGTTTCTGGGGATTTGTCTGGGTATGCAGATGGCGGTTATCGAGTTGGCCCGGAACGTGCTCGGTCTGCCGAACGCCAACAGCACGGAGTTTAATCCCGAAACGCCCGACCCGGTTATATCCTTGTTGTCCGAACAGCGGGGGGTGCGCGACTTGGGCGGCACCATGCGGCTGGGCACCTATCGCTGCGACCTAGCGCCGGGTACGCGGGCGCAACAAGCCTACGGCGCCGATGTCGTTTATGAGCGGCACCGTCACCGCTACGAATTCAATAACGAGTACAAGGAACGCTTGGAGAAGGAGGCTGGCTTGGTGATCAGCGGGGTCCATCATCGGGATGGGACGCACTTGGCCGAGATCATCGAGTTGCCGGATCATCCCTGGTTCTGCGGCGTGCAGTTTCACCCCGAGTTTACGAGCATGCCATTGAAACCGCAGCCGCTCTTCCGCGAATTTATCCGGGCCGCATTGGCTCACAGGAACGCCCGTGACTGATCAGTTGCCCATCGCTCAATTGCGCGCCCTTCTTGAGCGGCGCGAGGAACTGGCGCAGGCCCCGCCGGCAGCGGAAGACGTCAGCGAGCAACGGGAACGTGTCGAGCGGCAACTGGCGGTTGTCCGCAAGAACATCCGGCGTGAACAAGAGCGGGTGCGTCAGCGCCGCCAATCGCTTCAACAAGAACGGGCGGCGCTGGGCGAGCAACTCGCCAGCGGGGAGATTGACCCCAGCGAGGCCAACGAGCGCGGCCGAATCATCCACCGGGAAGCGCAGGCATGCGCCGAGGCCTTGGAACTAGCGGAGACGCTTCTGAACGCCCAGTCCTCCCGCGACGTTCCCGCGTCAACGCCCCCGGCCCCGTCCAAACGGGGGAGAAGGCCACATCCCGGCGTTGCGGGGGCCGAAGCCGTTTATTGGAACCGGTTGGCGGCAGTCCGAAGCGTGACAGGCGCGGCGGCTGTGTTGACAAGCTTGTGCGTGTTTCTGGGCTGGCTCCAGCTACCGAACGCCGTGCAAGCGGCCTCATTGTTTCACGCCCTCGCCTCCCTTGGCGATGACCTCACCCCGCCCGCCGGCGCCTATACAGTGTGGGGCCTCTTGTTTCTTGTTCCCTTGCTCGGATTCGCGGTGGGCCTGGCCGAGCGCCATGGTCCGGCGGCGAGAAGCGTGAGACTGTGCGGAGGGGCCGCCGTGATGTTCGCGGCGCTCCACATTCTCGTTGGCGCGCTTCTTGGAGAGAGCGCCGCTGCCGCCGTACAATCCGGGCCACTGCTCTACATACTGGGCGGCGCAGTAATGCTGATGTGCGCTCAATGGCGGCTGGCGTTCACGGGACAACGTTCGTGGGCCTGGGGGAAACGGGCGGCCGCCCTGCTGATTGTTCAGGCGGTGTTGGCGGGTGGCGCCGCAGTCATAGGCGGTTTTCACCAAGGTCCCGTGACTCAGGTAACCGCGGCGTTTTCGCCCGATGGCGCCGGGGTGATCCGCGCCAGCCTTCACAACACCGGCCGGGACGAGACCGCCGTGTTCGCCCCTTGGCCGGATGGAACGCCCCATGCGGGTGCGCCTGTCAATTCGGTGGGGTACACACTCTGGGTGCGTGAGGAGACCGATGAGGCATTCCGCTTGTTCCCCGGAAGCCATCCCGCCTGGACCGTGCAAACCCATTCCGTGCTCGATGACGGGTCGTTCTTCTTGAGCCCCGGTTCGGAGGCGATAGTCGACCTTGAGCTGGATGCCCTGGTGGAGACGGGCGTGTCGCCCCAGGCGATACGAATCGAGCTGACCCATCGCAACGGCCGGGAGATGGGGACCTTTACCGCGGAGATAGCCCCGGCAGGGTGAGCTTAGCGTGTTAGCCAGCCGCCCGCGGTGTGCAAGATGGAAATCCCCAGGGCCGCGCGATAGGGGTCCGGGATAGGGGTCCGGGCCGCTTCTTCCACACTCTCCGCGCCCGTGACCAGTTTGGGCAACACCGTGGGGAGCGTGTCGCCGAGTTCTCGCCGCACGGCGGGATGATGCACGCCCAACTGCGCTGTCGCCAGCAGTTCGTGGAGCCGCGCAATGGGATGTTCCGAACCCTCGGCGCCAGGCGCCGCCCATTCGAGCCAAGCGGGATCCTCCAACGGCAGCGCATTGGAGTGCCAGTAGCGCAAAGGCGCCTCGATCAACCACTCACCCTCTCCCGTCAGGCAATCACGCCGGAGCACCGCCTCCAACTCTTCCAGCCGGTCGTCCCAATGCGGGGGCGCGGCTCCCCGCTCCCGCGCGAGTGCGATGGCGCTTTGTATGCCGCGATATGCGGCCAAGCTGCTTTCGGCGGTGTAGGCGTCACGGCCAAGTCCGGGCTGAAACGCGGGCCGTGGTCTCCATGTGCGGCGGTCTTTCCACGTGGTCAGGAATTCCGCCGCCAGTTCGGCCGAAGGCCATACCTCCTCCAGAAACTCACCTCCGCCACCGCTGGCCATGTGATGAATCTCCAACGCCCATAAGAAATGCGCCGCGCCTTCGAGGTCCGTGAGGAATCGCGGCCAGGCGGGCTCGCCGTCCTCATGAAGGGCATACGGAAAGGAGCCTAGCGGAGCCGCGGGATCATCCTCTTGACGCACGTGCTGGGCAAGGAACCGCAGGTGAGCTTCCGCGCGGTGGGGCAAACCGGCCCGGTGCAGCCCCATGACAAACCACGGGGCCTCCCGGGGACGAATAACCGGTGGTGAAGGGCCCGGATGCGGACGCCGCAAGAGGCCGCTGCTCCCCATGCTCTGCTCCAACGTTAAGCCCATCGCGTACCCAAAGTCCCGCCATGGCTCCCGCAAGCTCTCAAAGGCCGCCACGTCTAGGTGAATGCCTTCCCAATGCGCGGCTGTGTCCTCACGCAGTTGGGCCACGCCCCGCTCCAAGGCCGCTTCCAGGGCCTGTTCCGCCTCCTGCCGCGTTTCGCCAAAGGCGAGCATGATGGTGGACGCATCTTCTTCGGCATCCGGGAACCGCAACGCGAGGTTCTCGTGCTCCCCGTGCGCCAGCGGAATGTTGTCTAGGGTCTTGTCGTGAAACGCCGCAAGCGCGCATCCGTCCCCGCGCAAGTTACCCGCTTGATACTCCGTTGGCGGCGGATCCGCGGCCAAGGCCATCCACGTTCCGCGGCCAAGGTCTTCCCAAGCCGCTTCGCCGAGGGGCTGTTGTTTAAGGAACGCCAGGTCGCTCCGGCGGCGCGCGCCCGCCCGCAGGGGACGGACACTGAGCCATCTTGCGCCATCATCCGGCGTAACCAGCGCGAACCCGGCCGGACGCCGCCAAAGATTGTCCAGAAACGCCATCTCCGGCAACGGATTTGTTACGGGTTGCAGCGCCCCGTACCACCCCACACGCTCGCCCGGCGCTTCCGCCGTGCTGACCAAGACGGGCAGTTCGGGATGCAGAAAGGCAGTT
The DNA here is from genome assembly GCA_007118235.1 of Candidatus Hydrogenedentota bacterium. GTDB lineage: Bacteria > Hydrogenedentota > Hydrogenedentia > Hydrogenedentales > SLHB01 > SKRY01. The sequence continues at coordinate 3,800 of SKRY01000369.1, forward strand.
TCGGTCAAGACGGCATCGGCTATCTCGCGTTCAATGCGCAGAACGCCGGGCTCGTCTTCTTCCCATCGCAACGCAACGGCCCCATTGGCGCCAGGCAAGGCGAACGTCTCGTCGTTGATGCGAATGCTCCAAAAAGCGCCGATGCCGGAAGATGCCAGGCCTTCTTCGACGGGGCCGCCGCCAAGATGGGAGGGCCCGCCTTGGCCTGGCCAACGCAGAGCCAGCAGGCGGCCTTGTTCATCGTATTCAGCGCGGGCGTGGGGGGATGTCAGAACCGCGCCACGGGGATGCGGCTCATCGTCCGCGGCGGCGTTGTGGCACAGTCCAGCAAAGAGCATCAGCGGGAGGAGGGCCAGCAAAAAGATGCCTGGTATCCCTGAACTCCCTCTTGATCGCGGGACATGAAGGCTGATCTCGGGAGCAACATCCCCCTTAATCCCCCTTCGAAGGGGGAATAAGCCGTACCGCCGGTATCTTGCCGGCACATGTAACGGGTGGAAAGCGGTGACACGCCGTCCCCTTTGATGGGGACTGGGGGGACCTAGACAGCTGACGCCCTCCTCTGTCCTTGACATCTTCCGGCCCTTCGGGCCCCCCCCTTCCAAGGGGGAATGGGCTCGCTCACCTGGAAGCAGATTGCGTTTCCCCCGATATGCCTGTTGTGCGGGGAAGAATTCCCCCTTCGAAGGAGGACTAGGGGGGATGTCCGCGTATTGGCCTCGCTTCGCGCGGGTTAGGAAATAGCCATGGGGGCTCATGAATCGGGGTTGTCCTCTTGCGGTTCGGCCATATCCGGTTCTCCAATCAACTGGCCTTGGAGCTGGAGGCGTCCGTCGTGCATGCGGCCGGTAATTCTCAAACCGCCCAGCCTCGCGAGCGCGTTGGCGTAGGGGACATAGTCCCGTTGCACATCTCCCTCATCCGCGCCGGGAATCAGTCCGTGGCCGCCCCATTCCGGCAAAAGATCGGCCAAGGCATCACCCGTTGGTCCCCAATTGAGCCAAAGCCCGAGATCCGCCTCGGTATAGGTATCGCCGGATACGTGCTCCACGAGATCCGGCATGAGCCGTTCGCGGGACGCCGCCAGCCAGTACGGGCCGGAACGCGCGAGACAGGGGCTCAACGCGGAGCCCCACAACGGATACATCGTTCCCTCCGCCGGTCCCCATTGATACGGAATGGGGGTGAAGCCACCAAACAGCGGCTCAAGGGGATGGGCGGGGGCCCGCCTCAGGTATTCCTCGCCGATGAAGGCCGCATGCGGCATCGGAATCAACCCGTATCGTTCGATGTCCGAAAGAACGAACGTGGTTTGTCCCAGGGTTTCATCCCAACCATCCTCCAACTCCCCCAAGCGCCATTGGCTCACGGTGTCGGCAAGGGCGCGTTGCAAGGGAGCCGCCCATGGGCGTTCTTCAGGGTTTGGCGCGAACGCGCGGACGAACGCAGCGATATCGCCCCAGCGGGTCGCCGTGAGAACCGCCATGGGCTCGGCGGCGGCGTGGTGTTGTTCCAAGGGGCGGTCCCGGGGTTCGATTTCCACTTGGATCCAGCCCTCAAGCGGCAGATCCCGTTGCGCGGCGATAACGAAATGGAAAGGGTTCGGATCGGCCTCCGATCGCCAGACAAGATGGGGCGACTCTTGGCTGGGAGGGAGACGAACCGGCGAGGTCTCAAGCGCTTCACGAACGTAGCCAAGTGATGGCGATGCGATGAGATAACCGTCGCGCCACGCATAATGGAACCCTCGATAGGCGTGGATACCTTCGTCAACCTCGGTTCCCGGAAACAGGCGGTGAAACGCCGAGGCTACTCGAAGCAATAGGCCTGGCCGGAGCGATACGCCCGTGTGGTCACCCACGCTCGCCATCAAGGCGGATGAGCCCAGCCAGGCTTCCCAGCGGTATGACGTGGGCCGCATGCCAGTGGCCTCATGGGCGACGAGTTCAAACCTGTGCAGCGGTTCGGACAGTTCCTGACGGAGGGCGTCGAATACGGGACCGCGCTCGATGCCCGCCCAAAACGCGGGGAAATCGCGCGATTCCAACACCCAGTCGGCCTCGAGCGGTTTGAATCCCAAGTGCGAGCCCGCCTTGAGCCAAGCGTCGCTCCATACGAGAAGCACGAACACCACCCCAGCCAGCACGAAACCACGCCAGCCCCGGAATATGGCTCCTAGTTTCATAGGGCTCCCGCCTTTACCCCCGCTTCCCGCAAGCCGTTATCCCTCCGCGTTTCGCTGCGCCACTGGATTAGCCTTCGGCTTCGTCCCAGATCGCCTGGCGCTTTTGCTCCCGCAGCTCCTCAATCTTGGCCAGCTCGTCTTGCATATCCGCCGTGAGCCGTTCCGCTTCGCCGGGGTCGGCCGATGCGATGCGCTGCTCGTAATTGAGGCGCACTTCCGCGGCTTGGGCGTCGTACTTTTGCTCGATGGCCGCGATCTGCTCGCGCTGTTCATCGGTCAGTTTTTTGAGGGGGCCTGATTCTTCTTCAA
>SKRY01000103.1 GCA_007118235.1 Candidatus Hydrogenedentota bacterium
ACGAACTGTGTTAAAAACTACGCAATACACGGAATGCACGGAAAAGTATGCCGCCCATACCGCAAGAAGGTATAAGCTATAATAGTTTATATATAAACATAAATTATTATAATAAATAATAAAGATATTGGTACTTAAAACAGAATGTTGGCATTGCTATGAGTGTTATATTCGGTGTATTCAGTGTTTTCCGTGGTCTCTCAGTCCGTGTCCATTCACGTCCATCCGTGGTTCTCATTTAGATTATGCCCATCGCCTTACTTGACGACACCCTCGCGTTTCCCCATCCCTCCCTCGCCGAGCCGGAGGGCTTGTTGGCGGTGGGAGGCGATCTCAGTCTGGAGCGGCTCCTGCTCGCCTACCGCCACGGCATCTTCCCGTGGTACAGCGTGGGCGATCCCGTGCTGTGGTGGTCGCCCGACCCCCGCATGGTCCTGTTCCCCTCGGAATTCCATGCGTCCCGCCGGTTCCGGCGCGTGTTGAAGAACCCGCCATTCACCGTGACCTGCGACACGGCCTTCCCGCAAGTCATCCGGGCCTGCGCCCGCCAACGCGCGCCAGGCCGGGAGGAAACCTGGATCACCCCGGAAATGGAAGAAGCGTACATTCAGCTTCATCGTCAGGGCCACGCTCATTCCATTGAGTGTTGGCAAGATGGCGAACTAGTGGGCGGGCTCTACGGCGTGGCCGTGGGGACCTGCTTTTCTGGCGAATCCATGTTCACCCGTGTTCCCAACGCCTCCAAGGTAGCCCTCGCCAAGCTGGTTGAGTTTGTGAAAGCTTGGGACGGAGGCTTCATCGATTGCCAGATGTACACCGCCCATCTCGAACGCCATGGGGCGCGTGAAATATCCCGCCGCGAATTCCTCGCCCGCCTCGCCGATGCGCGAAACCGCAAAGCATCCCCCGGCGCCTGGGCCGAGGCCTTCGCCCGCATCGGGGATTCGGCCTGATAAGGGCGCTTCGGACCCTTGAGAATGGCTGTGTTCCGGCGGCGCGCCGCAAGCGTATTCTTCAACCGCACACCAGGGACATCTGATTTTTCTTGACTTCGAAAACCAACGCCGGTATGTTGGATCTCGCTGAGGAGAGAGGGGGTTAGGCTGGATTCAGAAAAGTCAGAAGATGCTGGGCGTCATGCCCGGCGGGAGGAAAAACGTTATGACTCACCATGGACCGTGCCCGTTATGCGGAGCGGTGCGAAAAGCCGTGTTCGCGGGGCTGTTGTTGGGTATTGCGTTATTCGTGATGTGGCATGCGTTGCCCGTCGTGGAAGGGGACGATGAGATGGAGACACCTACAAACGCGGAAGCAATCGGTCTGCCCGAACCCCAAGAGGAAAGCGGGGTTTCGATTGAGCAATCCCTTGCCGGCCGGCGTAGCGTGCGAAGTTTCTCGGAGGAGGCGGTTTCGCTTCAAGACGTGGGACAACTCCTATGGGCGGCGCAAGGGATTACGAGCCCACAGGGGTTACGAACCGCTCCGTCCGCCGGCGCCACATTCCCCCTGGAAGTCTACGTCGTGGCCGAACGAGTGGAAGGCCTGGATGCCGGCATATACCGCTATGTCCCGCAGGGGCATGCGTTGACGCAGGTGGCCGAGGGCCATTTCGCGAAGAGTCTGCGAGAGGCCGCGTTGGATCAAGACTCCATTGAGGAGGCGGCGGTAAACCTGGTCATCGCGGCGGAATTCGAGAGGACCGAGGCGCGGTACGGCGATCGCGGCGAGCGTTTCGTGTACATCGAATCCGGTCACGCTGCTCAAAACGTCTTTCTGCAATGTGCGAGTCTGGATTTGGACGCAGTCGTGGTGGGCGCGTTCACGGACCCGCAAGTGAAGGAAGTAGTCCGGTTGCCGGAAACCGAGGAACCCGTTTATATCATCCCCATCGGCAAAGGGGAATGACGTGCGCCAGCCTCGCGGCGGAAACAGAACACACGCGAGCCGAGATTGATCGGACATGGGGGAGCATGGTACTATACGGGACGGTGTTTGGAGCGGCGCCCGGCCCCTGTTTTGGGGTGGGTTTCGCCGCGAAACGCTAGGTTACTGGCTCACGCCAAGCCTAATTTTCCATCGGCCTAGCCCGGTGTTGCAGAGAGGAGGTTGGATTTACTTGACAAAAGTGCGCGTAAAGAGCGACGAGCCTTTTGAGAAAGCCTTGCGGCGCTTCAAGAAGAAGTGTAACAAGGAAGGGCTCATGCAGCGGCTCAAAGAGATTAAGCACTACGAAAAGCCGAGCGAACAGCGGCGGCGCAAGCTCGCCAAGGCTATCGCCCGCAATTCGATGCAAGACGAGTAACTCCACCTTTACTCGGTAAAGCACAACGCTACAGCGGATACACAGGATACTTTTGTTCTGTGTATCCGCTTTGTATTTGATGATACGTATTTCAGCCTTGTCCCCTCTATTTGCGGCCGGCGACTGACGCCCTCCGAAAAGCCCTGGGGCTGGAACTTGCCACCGGGTGGCGTTCCGCGCTAAACTTATGGTGGACAGTTCGTGAGTGGGGAACGTAGTGACTCCGAGGCAGGAAGAGGCCGCTTATGCCGCCCTTTGGGTCCAGCATCGCGCATGGATCCAAGTCAAGAAAGGAGGCTTGGCTTATGCGAAACGCACAACGGAGCGTTTTGGTTATCGCCTCGGACGGGACGACCCAGCATGTCGTGCAGTATCATCTGAAGCGGGCTGGTTTCGAGGTGGAAGCCGCCCGCGATTCCACTCAAGCCGCGCAAACCCTCGGGAACATGGCGCCCGACGTCGTCGTTTGCGAACTCGGCGCTTGCGAAGCCACTGCGGCGGAGTTGCGCAAAACGGCCTTTCTTGACCCCGCGACACGGCAGACCCCTTTCGTTTTCCTCTGCGAGAATGGCGGCTCAACACACAACGGCGCGGTGCCCGCCAACGGGGCTGATGAATACCTTCCCAAACCCCTTGATCCCCTGGCGCTTATCGCGCGCGTGCAGTCCATCGTTACGAAGCGGAAGACGCATGAGCTGATGATGCGCACCGATCCGTTAACCCACCTTCTCAATCGCGCCACCTTTGAACAATGGATTGCGCTAGAACTCGCCCGGCTTGGCCGCTACGGCCGCTCCGCGTCGCTGGCGTTGCTGGACATCGACGGGCTTAGGGAGCTGAACGACACCAAGGGCGACGCCATGGGCGACCTGGCCTTGACGGTGCTGGCCAGCCTAATTGGCCGGAGTATTCGCACCACGGATCTCGCGGGGCGTCATCATGGCCAGCAGTTTGTGCTGTACTTGGCGGAGACGCCCGCCGAGGGCGCGGTCCGCTTACTAAAACGGCTGCAAGCGGACTATGATGTCATCTCCGAGCAGTCCACCGGGACCGCACTCAATTTCAGCGCCGGCGTGGTGCAAGCGCCCTGCCATGGCAAGGAGTGGGAAGATTTGATTACGCACGCGTGCGCGGCCGTGCGGGAAGCCAAGGCGAAGGGCCGGCGCTGCATCACGTCGTGGGCAAATGGATCGTGTACCCCTAAGTAGAATAACCCATGAACATATCCGTGGGTCCGGCAGACGCAGCGTGGAGCCTATCGGAAGTTTCGACCGGAAGTGGAACACACCCTGACACGTGTAGCGAGGACACAACATGAGTATCGATGCCTTTGTGGGAAAGGGGCTTGTTGGAGCCGCCCTTTTGAGTCTTGCGTTAACGGCGGTTCCCGCCTTAGGTGTCAGCGATGCCGGTGAAGACCCTATCGTTATCGTTTCCAATAGCGATGGAAGCGGGGGTTTTACGGATGAGAAGCGGGTCGGAGCCATATCCGGTGTGGAAGTCATCGAGGGGACTTTGCGGATGTATTATGGCGGTGGTGGTCCGGGAACCGTCTTCATTGAAACCGAGGACCTGAAAGACTGGACATCGCCGATGCCCATCGAACTTCCCCCAGGGATGGAAGGCAATACCATTGGGGTGTTCTACCACGAAGGTTGGAAAGGGTATGGCAGGATCAGGGATGTTGACGGGCTTTCGGGGATGCAACTATTCACCTCGCCCGATGGCGTCACCTTTGAGCATGTGGGCTGGGCGTTCGACTGGAAGATGGACACGATGTATTCCATGTTTTGGGATCCCATTGCCGGGGAATATCGCTCCTACGGCCGAGTTCGGGGGGACAGAGGCAGGGACGAAGGCGGCTGGGGGGATGACGAACCCACTGGAAGGCGGGGGATATCTCTTCATTCCAATCCCACATGGGAGGGAGACTGGGAAAACAAGGGACAGATCATTGCCGATCCAAAAGACTACTGGGATTATGACGAAGATATACGGCCGGAGTTCTATGTTCCAAACGTTTTTCTCGATGGAGATACGTATCGGGCCTTTCCGGCAGTCATATTCAGCGATGCAAATCGGGTGATCACCAACTACAGAAACCGAGGATCGGACAGCACACGGTTAACGGGACCCGTCTATCCAATCGAAATGGAATCTAGTGATGGCCTTCATTTCACGCGGGTCAACGGAGATGAGCCTATGACGCCACTAGAGCCCCATGAACGATACTCCAATTTCGACCCTCCTTGGTACGGCGAAGACAATACCGAACCCACGTGTCCGGAATGTTTTGAAGTGGGACAGCTTTATCCCTATGGGGATATAATCGAGTTTAATGGGGCCCGGTACGTATTCTATTTTTACAGAGACGATACCCACTACGAAAACCCTGCCAACGAAACCCTGGAAAGGTCCATTTACGTGTGCCAGATTGGCGGTAGCGGCGAACCCGGCGGGTGAGGTTCACAGAAAGACTGCTGGAATATAAGCGCTACAAGCCGAGTTGCGCGATGAACACCTGGGCGATCCGGTCGATATCTTCCCGGCTCTCCAAGGGCATGCCGAAGGCTTTCGCGATGGGACCCACGGCGCTCCTTAGGAACTCCAGTTCGACGGGGGTGGAGTCGTATCCCTCGAAGGGGCCCTCCAAGGGTTGGACCGCAGTCTCCCGCACAAGGGTTTCCAAGTACGCCGCGATTTGGGCCATCTTTTCGTAGTTGAGCTTTTCCGGGGTGTCGGTGGGCGCGTGATAGTGTTCCCACCGGGCGCAGGTCAGAAAAAGATACGGCCGGCGGTTCACCCGGAAGATGTGGTAGTCGCTTTGGTCGCCGATGTACCGGTTCAACGTGGGAACAGCACGGATGCCCTCGGGCCGTTTCGCCCGCTGGATGACCTGCGCTAAGCCGGGGTCGCTTTCCATGCCGGTGAGAAAGAGGGCGTCCCCCAACCCCATGATGGGCGTGTCGTGCCCCACGAGATCCATGACCAGGGGACAATGGATGTCTTCCGTGCGCTGATTCTCGTAGAAGTGGACGCTGCCCATGGCCGGTGACAGATAGTAAGGCGGCTCTTCCGCATCAAAGAACGCCAAAATAACCCGCCTCTCCGCGGGCGCTGCAAGCAGCCGCTCCCCCACGGCCAGCGCGATGGCCATGGCGGCGGCGTTGTCGTCGGCGCCGGGTTGAGCGCCGCAGGTGTCGTAGTGCGCCGCGATCAGCACGGGGGATGCGGCGGCATCGGCGCCGGGGACCTGGGCAAGCACATTGACAAACGGTTGCCCGCCCACTTCGTAGGGCCAGTCATAGCCTTGGCCGCCATAGCCCGGTACGCCAAGGCGTTCGAGCCGCTCTTGAAGGTAGCTCCGGGCCTCTTCATGGCCCGTGGACCCCACTTCGCGCGTCCCCGGCGCGGCCAGCGCCGCCACATCCTCCCGCAACTGTTCGATCATATGCACTGCTCCTTAACGCTTGCCCGCCAAAGGCGGAGGACTTGCTTAACGCCGCACGTAGGCGCGATCCGCCCAGTCATTCCACATCTCGCGCATTCGTTCCGCGCGTTCCGGATACTCTTCGGCGAGATTGTTCAACTCTACGCGGTCCGCCTCCATGTCGTAGAGTTCCCACTCGCCGCCTTGTTCGCTCACGAGCTTCCATTTGCCGTCGCGGATCGCGCGGTTGCCCAGATGCTCGAAGTAGATGGGCTCTTCCCGATCGAGCGGTTCGCCGTTGAAGGCCGGAACAAGGCTGACGCCTTCCATGGGCAGGATGTCGTGCCCGTTGTACGTCTCGGGATACTCGGCCCCGGCGAGATCCACGGCGGTGGCCATGAGGTCGATGATGTGGCCGGGCTCATGGCGCAGCGCGCCGTGATCGGTGATGCCCTCCGGCCAATGCGCGA
>SKRY01000498.1 GCA_007118235.1 Candidatus Hydrogenedentota bacterium
CAACCCTAACGGAAATGTTGCCGTTGCGCCATGACCTGCACAAGGCTATTGATAAGGCCTTCCGGGAAGCGGGCATCGAGATCGCGTTCCCGCAACGGGATCTCCATTTCCGCGGCCCGCTTGAGATTATCCACCGGCAAGAGGACGCCAGCGAGACCACATGAGCACAAAGGGCCGGATGGGGGCGGGAGTGAGAATACTGGGGCGCCCGTGCGCCAAGAAGCCGCCACGGAGTAGCGGCTGCGTGCTGTGGTTTGAGGCCCGGCATACCATGGGAATAGAGGCCAATTGATTGCCAGCGGGTTTCCCTGGTACCATTGAACCGGTACACTTACACCACTTCGCGGGGGAGCAGCAGGGGGAATGGCTGCTGTCTGCCGCCGTGTCACTCTACGTTACTTCGGAAATGGTGCTTTAGCACAATGAAAGCAGCGAACCCGGAAGATAGATCCAGTGAGTTCGAGGATCTCATTCTTTCGCATATGGACATGCTGTATGCCGTGGCGTTGAAACTCACGCGGAACGCCACGGACGCCCAGGATTTGACGCAAAACACGGTGCTCAAAGCGCTGCGGTTTCACGACAAATTCCGGGAAGGCACGTACATTAAGGCATGGTTACTCACTATTCTGCGTAATACGTTTATTAATGAGTACCGCCGTCAGGTCCGGCGGCCCACCTTCGTGGAACTCAGCGGGACAGAGCCCGCCAGAAACACGGCGCCTGATCCCTCCGTGCCGTACGAGCCCAAGGACAACAGTTCGAATGAGCTTTTCGAACTGCTGGATGACGAGGTGAAACTCGCGATCGAATCCTTGCCGGATGACTTCAAACAGGCCGTCATCATGGCCGATCTTGAGGACAAGTCCTACAAGGAGATTGCCGCGGTCATGGACTGTCCCCTTGGAACGGTGATGTCGCGCTTGTACCGGGGCCGGAAGCTGCTGCGCGAACGGCTGCGGGAGTATGCCGAGGAGCGGCGGCTTTTCAGCGGCAAAGAGGAAGGCCGGGAGTAGGCTGGCCGCGCCGCACTGGATTACATCCCCCTCGCCCCCTTCCAAGGTGGAATTAGCCGTAGCGCTGGATTACATCCCCCAAGTCCCTTCCCACGGGAAAACCATCCGCCGCGCGCTATCTCACTCGCCAAAATGACGGAATAAAGAATACCGCTATACTGAACAGCTCCAGGCGGCCCAGGATCATGTAGAACGAGAGAAAGATTTTGCCGGGCGTTGGAATGAGGCTGTAATCCATTGCGGGGCCTACATGTTCAAGCCCCGGGCCGATGTTGTTCAGCGTGCCAATGACACAACCGATGGCCGTCTCCAAAGGGATACCCAAGCCCGATAAGAAGAGGATCCCGACTGAAAAGACGACGAAATAGAGCCCGAAGAAGCCGTAGGTCATCACCTGCACCTCGTCATCCACCACCTCTCCATTGAGCCGGAGGGCGCGAATCGTCTTTGGGCGGAACGTGCGTTCGAGGCGGGCGTAAATCATCTTGCACAGCAGTATAACGCGCACTACTTTGACGCCGCCGCCGGTCGAGCCCGCGCAGCCCCCGATGAACATGAGCAAGACCAATAGAAGGCGGCTGAAGTGGGGCCAAGCGTCGAAGTCCTCGGTGACAAAGCCGGTTGTGGTCATGATGGCCACGGTTTGAAATCCCGCGGCGCGCAAGGCTTCGCCAAAGCCCATGGCCTCCCCGTTGTTGCTTCCTTCCTCCGCCACGAATAAGCTGTGAGGGAAGACCAGGTTGACGGTGATAACAAGCGTGGCCGCAACCAGGATTCCAATATAGACACGCCACTCCGTGTCCTTGAACAAGGCCAGCCTATTGCCCCGTAGCATGGCGAAGAAGAGGGCGAAACTGGTGCCCCCAATGAACATGAAGAGGATGGTGATGCCTTCCACCGCCACACTATCAAAGGCCCCGATGCTGGCTTGGCGGGGCGAGAATCCCCCCGTGGACAGCCCGCCCATCATATGACTGACGGCGTCGTGGAAACTGAGTCCGGCGGCCATGTATGCCACGGTCTGAAGTATACTGAAAATGCCATATATAAGAAAAATCATGCGGGCGCTGTCGCGAATGCGCGGCGTCAACCCCCGGGGATCCGGCCCCGTAACCTCGGATTTGAAGATCTGCTTTCCGCCAGCCCCGAGATACGGCAACACCGCCACGAATAGTACGATGATTCCAACCCCTCCCAGCCAATGCGTCATCTGCCGGTAGAAGAGAATGCTGGCTGGAGCCGCCTCGATGTTGGTCATGATGGTGGCGCCGGTGGTCGTGAACCCGGAGGCGCTTTCAAAAAAACCATCCACGGGGTCCAGCAGTCCGGAAAGAACGAACGGCCCGCTCCCTAGCAGAGACACGAGAATCCACCCGAGTCCCACGAGAGCCAATGCTTCCCGCTGTAGCATGCGCGGCGCGGCGTTTCGGCCCACAAGGTACAGCAGTCCTCCGGCGGCGAGGCAGACAACAGCCCCGCCGCTCAGGGCGAAAATGGAGGGTATCTCGCCGAAGTGGATGGCCCAGATGATGGGGATGAGCTGAACTAGGCCTAGGGCCGCGGCCAATAGGCCCAAGTATTTGGCAAGCAAGCGATAATTCATGGGCGGAAGAACTTCATGGCCTGGGGCAGATATTCGCTGCGCACCAGCAAGACTACCGAGTCCCCGGCCGCCACCTTGGAGTCGCCGTGGGGTATGATGACGTCATCGTTCCGCAGGACCGCCGCCACCAGCGCCTCCCGGGGAAGCTTCACATCCTTGAGCGGCCGGCCCAGGATGGGCGTGTTCTCCTTCGCCACGAACTCGAGCAACTGCACTTGGCCATCGCCTATGAGGGCCGAGGAGGAGGCGCGTTCCTGATGGACCAGCTTCAACACGCGATTGGCGAAGCTGGCGCGAGGCGTGACGGCGTGATCAATGCCCAGTCTCCCCACCAGCGGCGCGAAGTCGGGCTGATGCACCACGGCGATGGTGCGGTGAGCCCCGACTTCTTTCGCCAGCACGCTCGCCATGATGTTGCGTTCGTCATCGCGCGTCGTGGCCACAAAAGCGTCTGCTCCCGCCACATGCTCTTGCTCCAAGGCGACCCGCGTCGTGGCGTCCCGGCAAACGACACGGGCTGACTTGAGTTGGGCGGCCAACGCGTTGCACCGCTGCAAGTCGCGGTCAAACAGCTTAACCACGGGATAGCGCTTCTCGATGACCTGCGTCAGATGAAGCCCGATGCTCCCTCCCCCCATCACCACCACCTTCTCGGCCTTGGGCTCGTGGCCTTGGAAAAGCTGGTGGATGTCCTTGAGCGCCTCTTTGCGGCCTATGAAGGTGACTAAGTCGCCCGCCTCAATCGTGGATGCGCCATGGGGCACGAATGAGCGGCCCTGGCGGCTAATCATGCCCACCAGCACGTCGGCGGGCAACGTCACGTCGCTCAGCGTCTTCCCATTGGAAGCTGGCGAACTCGTCACCTTGATCTGCCGCATCTGCACATGGCCCCGCCCGAATTCTTCCGTGGCCACCAGCCCCGGGGTCTCGATGAACTTGACGATTTCGAGCGCCGTCAACGCATTGGGGCTCAAGATGTAATCAATGCCGAGAATCGCTTCCAGTAGGATGGAGGACTCCGTGTAGTTGGGGGCGTCCACCCGCGCGACCACCTGTTTGGCGCCCAACCCCTTGGCGGTGGCCGCGGAGATCAGGTTAATCTCATCGTCTCCCGTGGCCGATATAAAAAGGTCGGCGTCGGGCACGCCCGTCTCCTTGAGCTGAATCACGGAGACCGCGCTGCCCCGCACGGAGCTGACATCCAACTCGTAATCGATCTGTTCCAGGACGTTCCGGTCGTGTTCGACGACCGTTACATCATGGTTCTCCATACTCAGCAGCCGGGCCAGATGAAATCCGACCCCGCCCGCGCCTACTAGGAATATATTCATGGCGAGTGCTTTCGGTTTGCCCGGGGGGAAATATCGGTAAATGATCCTACAGGAGGGGGTTCTGTGTCAACACACGGCTTGGCCATGGACACCCCGGACATATGGTATCATGACGTCACACGTGGCGCCATTGCCGTGTAATGAGTCACATGGGAAAGAACGCCGGGGCCATGGGCGGGGTGAACGCGCATGCCAATCAAATACACACGTGAAAGCTTCCGAAGCCAGGCCAAGGGGGTCCGCTGGCAACTAGGACCTTCCGCCATCCAGCAGCAGACCGCCTCGCCCATGGTGAGCCGCCCTGGGCTGTTGCTGTTCGTCGGCATTGCAGCGGTCGTTTTCTTCTTGGTCGTCTCCCAGAATCTTATCGGCGCCTTTCAGGAGGCGGGGGAGCACGCCAGCACGTCCGCTATCGTGGCGGACAAATGGCGGGAGACGGATGACGATGGCGCCACGGTGTACAAACTCGAACTCTCCGTGGAGCGCTGGCCCGATGCCCCCGAAGCGGACACGTCCGTGCTGATCATAACCACCGACGCTTTCAGTTGGCGCCGTTCCCCGCACGGCTCGGAGGTCGTGGTGAAGTATGAACGGGAATCCGGTGGCGAAGTGACCGTGCGCGACATTCGTCCGCCGCGGAACTGAGGCTCGCCGCGGGCGACTCCCTTGCGGTTAGCCGGGGCCATCCGTTTGCGATAGGGAGCCATCTTCCAGGGCCTTCGCGAGTTCGCGCCGCCAGCTATCCTGGGTCTTGGGGTGGTTGGATAGGAACTCGGTGAGTAAGGCGAGCCGCTCGATGGTTTCGTCGTCGATGAGATGTTCCAGCCGGCAGGCTTCCTCGTCCGCCACGGTGTCCTCAAAGCCCAGCACGCTGGCCAGGAAGGTTTGCAGCGCCTCGTGACGCGCGTCGAGCTTGCCCGCCAACGCGCGCCCTTCCGCCGTGAGATCCACATACCCATAGGCCCTGTGCTCCACCAGCGAGCGTTCAGCGAGGTCCCGCACGGCCCGGGAGGCGGCAGGCCGGCTTACGTTGGCCTCGGCGGCGATATCGCTCACGCTGCACACCTTGGCTTGCGTGAGCAGTTGCGCGATCGCCTCGACATATTGCTCCATGGTCGGGCTGGGCCGCTCGCCGCGTGGGGCGCGGTGACGGGTGTTGGCCATGAAATCTCTTCCCCCTCGTGCGCGCGGTGTCTCGTGGCGGACGGTACAGGCTGACTCCAATGTCCGCCCAACCGCGCGTGTCCTGCCGTGACGGCTTTACCGAGTGTCCAGGTGTTGCGGTTTCCAGCGGATACTATAGCCAAGCTGGCCTAAAATTATCAAAACGGACGCCCGCTTAGAGAACCCGCGGGGACCGATGGGGCGGTGATTGCGCGCATCGTCCATCGGCATGGCAAGCCGGGAGGCCGTCCCGGCGACGATGCGGAATTCGAGGCCTTTCCCGAACGTTATTCACGGCATTGCCAACGAACAGGACGATTCCACAGCCGGTGCGCCGAGTGTTGACATCCCCCGGCTCACGGCCACCCCCTCAAGAAAGGGGGAGTACGCCCCGCCCTCTTCCAGGCGGCCTATGTATTGGTAAGATGCGGGCCGCACAGGATTATTTTCCCTTATGTGCTAGGGGCGGTTGACTGGCTGTGGGCAACGTGCTAGCATTTTCAAGAACTCAACAACATTCGCGGAGTGTCACCCCATGCGGCCGGCGACGGCGCATGGGGGAGTGTTTTATGAGCGCCTTGCGCGGCCCGCCCGTTGCGTGATTCCAGGCGCGCCCCACCGGTTCCGGCTTTCGTGATTCGGCATCGTGCGCGTGACGGATGCCCGTTGCTCCGCGTCACGCCGGGGAGTATGGTCTGCCTGTTCCAAGGGGCGCCGGGATCGAGATCAATCGAATTGGGAGACGATCGAATGAACGAACAGGAAAAGAAATACCGCTTGGGCACGTTGGCCCTTCATGCTGGACAGGAACCGGATCCAACCACGGGGGCCCGGGCGGTTCCCATCTACCAAACGACGTCGTATCAGTTTCAAGACACGGACCACGCCGCCCGCCTGTTCGCGTTGGAGGAATTCGGCAATATCTACAGCCGCATCATGAACCCGACGGTGGACGTGTTCGAGAAGCGGATGGCGGCGCTTGAGGGCGGCGTGATGGCCCTTGGCCTGGCCTCGGGCTCCTCAGCAGTGACCGTGGCGGCGCTGAACATCTGCCATGCCGGGCAGAATTTTGTGTCTTCTC
>SKRY01000285.1 GCA_007118235.1 Candidatus Hydrogenedentota bacterium
AACAAGAAGCCCCGCAACTTCCGCGAAATGGAGGATGCGGATCACACCATCGAGGCCTACAACCCGCTGTGCGGCGACCAGTTCACCGTCTACCTGAAAATGGATGGTGACACGGTGTCGGACGTGAGCTTCACGGGAAGCGGGTGCGCCATCTCGAAGGCTTCCGCCTCGCTCATGACCACGCTCATGAAAGGCCAGAGCCGCGAAAACGCGGAGGCCACCTTCCACCAACTCCACGACCTTCTCACCTCCAATCCCGAGGATCCCGTCGACGAGGACTCGCTCGGGAAACTGCGCGTTCTGGCGGGCGTTCGCGAATATCCCGTCCGCATCAAGTGCGCCACGCTCGCCTGGCACGCCCTGATATCGGCCTTCGAAGGCAAGGACGCTGTAAGCACCGAGTAGGGCGGTGTGGGGTGGCTCAAGCAGGGGCTCGCTGGAGATCTTGAAACTGGATGTCAAGAGTTATTATGCTATCCGTGGGTTATCGCCATAGTTCACCAGATGTGGCGCCCGCGGTCCCCTCTTCTGCTGTCTGTGGGCCATATCTGGGGCTGATCTCTTGATACACGGCTTCTTGGAGCGCGCCGCCCGTGATGAGTTGTTCTCGCCGACATAGACCGCAGCGCAATTGCTTTTTGCTCGCGCTGCTGGCGTCCTTGCTGTTCCTGTCGAATACTGCCGAGGCAAGCGTGGTGCGTAAGGAATTGGAGCCGGGCGTGTACGCGCAACTGCGTGCGGGGCGCGACCTTTTCCTCGCGTGCCATTTCGGGCAAGGCCGCCGGCCCCACGAAATCCTTCCGCGTTACCTTCGCCGGCCCGATCAGTGGCGTGATTACCGGGAAGTGCGGGCGGCTGCCATTCCATTTGACCGGTTGAGACCGGAAGTTCAACGAACCATCCTACTCGCGATCTTCACTCATGATTACGTGGATGAGGACGGATGGCGCCACAAGGTTTTGTACAGTGAGGGTGATTCCCAGCAGACGTTGTGGGCATTGGCGGAGTGGTTGACGGATTCCGGGTGGAATTCCAACGTCATCCAGGAACTCAACGGTCTGGAAGAGCCCCGTCTGACGCAAGGAAGCGTCATACACATCCCCCGTGAGCTGCTCCGGGAGCCCCTCCGCGAGCCCACGCCGGAGCGTAGGTCTCCGGCAGAGGACGCGCCGCCCGCACCCGAGCCAGCGCCTCAGTCTGCACCCGAGCCAATGGCAGCGCCTGAATCGGACCCTGCGCCTGAACCCGAACCCGCACCCGAGCCTCAGCCTGCACCCGAGGCAATGGCAGCGCCTGGCCCGGACCCTGCACGTGCGTCTGAACCCGAACCGGAGCCCGCGCCTGAATCCGAACCCGAGCCGGTGCTTCAGCCCGAACCGGAGCCCGCGCCCATGCGGGAACCCGTGACAGTGCTGCGGCCGCGGCCCGAATCCATCCCGGATCCCGGCGGCTACGAGCGTGTGACGGCGAATCTCGAATACGAGGGTGGGTATGCGATCTACCGTTTGCGCGAGGGCGAGGCCCTGTACACGGCGGTTGTGGTCCGCTTCACGGATTACCGCGAAAACAGGGACATTCTGGCGGCGTGTGACCTGCTTCAGGATATCAGCGGCATCACGGATGTGCACCGGATGCCGCCGGGCCAGCGCGTCCGTATTCCCATTGAACTGTTGGCCGATCGCTTTCAGCCCAGGGGCACGCCCGAGCGGGAGAAGTACGAGCAATCCCTCGAGGAGGCGCGGCGGCTGCGGGGTCAAGTGCGGACGCAAGACCTCGAAGGCGTGGTGGTCGTGTTGGATCCCGGTCACGGCGGCCGGGACCATGGCGCGGTGAACCGGCAGTATTCGCTTTACGAGGATCAGCTCAACTACGACATCGCCGTGCGCATCCGCAATCTCCTCCAGGCGGAAACCGGCGCGCGCGTGTATATGACTGTGTATTGTCCCGAGCGGGGTCACGAACCCACGGACCGGCGGCGGTTCACGCACAAGACCACGGAAGTGCTCAACACCACGCCGCCCTACAACAATCACGACGCGCGGCTTTCCGTGAATCTGCGCTGGAGCTTGGCCAATTCCATCTACCGGCGGGAAGTCGCCAACGGGACGGATCCCCGCAAGATCATTTTCACTAGCATCCACGCCGACGCCCTGTTCAACGAACAATTGCGAGGGGCCATGGTGTACATCCCGGGCGCCCATCTCCGGCGGGACCGGGAAGAGCTGAACAGCGACTTCTACCAGCAGTTCGCGGAGGCCCGGGAACAGAACTACGCCACCTCCACCGCCGCGGAACGCCAACGCGACGAGGCCTTGTCCCGCAATTTCGCCGTGACGCTGCTTGAGGCGCTCGGGGAAAAGCGCATCAAGCGCCACGACATGGGCGACCCCATCCGCACGCAAATCCGTCAGGACGGCGGCCGAACCTATGTGCCCGGCGTCCTGCGCAACACCATGATACCCACGAAGGTGCTCGTGGAAGCCGCCAACCTGACCAATTCCACCGACTGCGAACGATTGGCCGACCCGCAGTGGCGGCAATGGTTCGCCGAAGCCTATGTGAACGCCCTCAAGACGTTCTATGAATACGGGGGCTGATGGGGGGCGGTGGCATCTCCGGCAAAATGGTGAGGCCAGCGCCGCCAGCGCCCTTTACCGTTGCCCCTCTGGTTGGCGGCGCCAAGCCAGGGTGATATAATGCGCTCATTCTGACTGAACACCACCTGCGGCCGTTATTTGCCGGAATAACGCCGCACCCATCATCCAGCATCGTCCTTATACACCCTTGTCTAGGAGTCCGTCATGAAGTACTTGCAAGCGGCGATCTTTGGCGCCGCGGTTGTCTGGCTGGCATTGGCTGCCGTGCCGGTTCTTGCTCAAGTTCCCACGGCCAATGATGATCCCGAAGCCGTCACCCTGGACCGCGAAGCCGTCCGGACCGAGATGACGCGAATTCAAGACGATCCCAATATTGAGGAGACGGTCCAAGAGCGCGTGCTTGAGGTCTATGGCGAGGTGTTGCAGGCCCTTGACGCGCGGAACAGCTTTCAGCAGCGCGCAACCGAGTTCACCGAGCTAATGGACACCGCGCCGCAGCGAATCCAGGACATTCGTCAACGCATTGCAGAATACACGCCCCAGCCGGTCCCCGAACTGGATGAAGAGGAGGTCACGGAAGGAATCCTACAACGGGCCGTGGCCGAGGCGCGCATGCGGCGTGACGCCGCCCAAGCGCAGATTGCGTTGCTGGCCGCGGAGGACCAGCGCCGCGCGGATCGGCGTCAGGAAATTACACAACTGCTTATTGAGGCGCGGGCGGGGTTCGAGGCCGCGGCGGCGCAGGCGGGGGCCTCGCAGCCGGGCATGCATCCCGCCGTGAACGAGGCGCGACGTGTGCTCGGCCAAGCGCGCATGGAAGCCTTGCAAGCCGAGATCGAAGCGCTCGAGCGGGAGTTCATCAGTTACGACATTCGCAGCGAGTTGATGGTAAACCGGCAACGCGAGGCGCAACTCATCGCGGAGGATCGGGATCGTGTCCTGCGCGTATGGCAGGCTAGGTTGGCTGAATTCCGGCGCACGGAAACCGATCGCGCCGCCCGCGCCGCCCGGGAAGCCGCGCTCGAAGCCGCCCGCACCGCCCCCGCCATCCGGGATTTCGCCGAGGCATCCGTGCGGCAAAACGCGGAACTCGTGGAACGGCGCACGGGCCGCGACGGCGTCTTGGCGCAGATCGAGCGCGCCCAGCAACGGCTCGAACGCGTCACGGCGCAGACCGAACAGGTCCGTTCGGATTTCGAGGCCTTGCAGGAGCGGGTTGAAACCGTCGGGACGGCGGGGGCCTTGGCCCCACTCTTTCAGAATTACCGGGAAACCTTACCCTATGTGGGCCTCATCGACCGCAGTATCCGCCAACGGGAGCGGCGGTTCGGCGAGGTTCAGGTGGAGCGCCTGGAACTCCGGCAGGAATTGGCGGCGCTGGAGGAGGAGGAAGCTCAAGCCCGAGCCTTGCTTGCCTCGGTCGAAGACGAACTCAGCGAAACGGATCACCGGAGGCTGGAGGAAATCATCAACGACCAGTTAGCAACGCGCCAACGGACGTTAACCTCCTTGCTGGCGGATTACGACGAATACCTGCAGGCGCTCCTTGTGCTTGACGCGGCCGAACAGGATTACCGTGAAGCCGTGGCGGAGTTTCGCAACTACATCAACGAGCGCGCGCTGTGGATGCGCAGCACCGTTCCCATCAGCCTGCGGGACGCCGAGTATATCGCGCTGGGCGCCCGGGAAACGCTTGAAACCGAGGCAGCGGCCGCTGTCGCGCAACACGTCCTTGACGATCTTCAAGAGCGAGGCTATTGGTATGTGCTTGCCGCCGCGCCGCTGCTCTTTGTCACCTTTGCCCAGTTTCAGTTGCGCCGGCGCTACATGCAAGCGCTCGAGGCCGGCGGAAAATGGAGCACGATCACCATTCGGCATACGTTTATCGCCTTGGGATTGTTGCTCCTGCGCAAAGGGGCCACGCCGTTCCTGGTGGGCATTCTCGGGTGGCGGCTGACGCAAGCCGTCGACGCGTCCGTGGCCGTGCGCGCCATTGGGTACGGCGCCATCGACCTCGCGGTGTTCCTTTTCACCGTGGCGATCATCTATGACCTGTGCCGCCCCAAAGGCGTTTGCTCGGAGCATCTCGGTTGGACAAAGACCGCTTGTGAGCGCTTCCGAAAACACATCCGTTGGTACACGTCCATTGTGGCGCCTGCGGTCTTTGTGTTGGGCTTTTGCGCGGCGTACGGCGCCGTCACCTGGACGCAGAGTCTGGGCCGGATCGCGCTGCTGGTGGCGATTGGGGCCACCATGGCGCTTTGCGTGATTGCGCTCCGTCCCCACAAAGGGTTCGCGGCCCAGTTGTTCAACATGCACGAACTGCAGGGTTCGCGCCGGATCATGGGAGTCGCCGAGGTCGCCGCTCTAATCTTTCTGCTTTTCGTGGCGGTTACAACGATTCTGGGGTATCATGACACCGCCGTGCGGCTTAGTGTCAATGCGTACCGATCGGTGCTCCTGCTACTCGGGGCGTATTTCGTGTTTAGTATTGGCGCGCGGTGGCTGCTCGTTGGCAAGCGCAAACTCGCCATGGAAAAAATGCGGGAACGCGACAAGGAGGCCGATGAAGAACAGGTAGCCCAGGAGCGGGAGCAGCTCATCCGCATCAGCGAGCAAACCCGCGCGTTGTGGAGCAGCGCGTGCTGGATTACCTTCATTGTCCTGGCGGGGTGGCTTTGGGCCGATGAAGTCCCCGCGCTTCAGGGATTGCAGCAAGTCGACCTGTGGACCACCACCGAAACACACATCGAGTCGGCTCCGAGTCCGGAGGGAGGTGAGGAGACCTTCACCCGCGAAGTTACCGTCCCTGTCACGCTGCTGGATTTGGCGAAGGCGCTGGCGCTCATCGCGGTGGGGGCTCTTGTGGTTCGCAATGCGCCCGGTTTCCTAGAGACCGCCGTCCTACGGCATACAAGCATGGCGTCCGGCGAACGCTACGCCTTCAACACACTCCTCCAGTATCTTGTCACCGTGATTGTGGTGGTGTGGGCCCTTGGGGCCATCGGGCTTGGCTGGGGCCAGGTGCAATGGCTTGTCGCCGCCCTCAGCGTGGGGCTTGGGTTCGGGTTGCAGGAGATATTCGCTAATTTCGTCTCGGGAATCATCGTGTTGTTCGAGCGGCCCGTCCGGGTGGGCGACATCATTTCCGTGAACGGCCAAAGCGGCACGGTCACGAAGATCCGGATACGTTCGACCTCGATCCGCGACTTTGACCGTAAAGAATTGATCGTGCCCAACAAGGACCTGGTGACGGGGCAATTGCTGAACTGGACGCTTTCGGACGCCGTCCAACGCGTTGTCGTGCCCGTTGGCATCGCATACGGAGCGGACACGGACCTGGCCGAGGAAGTCCTTTGGAAGGTGCTTAGCTCCGACAGCCGTATCCTGGAGGATCCGGCCCCGCAAGTCTTCTACCTGGGATTTGGCGACAGCGCCCTTGAATTCGAGGTGCGCGCCTTCTGCTCAACCCTAACGGAAATGTTGCCGTTGCGCCATGACCTGCACAAGGCTATTGATAAGGCCTTCCGGGAAGCGGGCATCGAGATCGCGTTCCCGCAACGGGATCTCCATTTCCGCGGCCCGCT
>SKRY01000178.1 GCA_007118235.1 Candidatus Hydrogenedentota bacterium
AGCAATCCACACGGGTGACTTCCCCCAGCTCCCCGTTGCGGATGTAGTTGCAGATCGGGTAGAACGCGTCCATCGAACGGCCTTGGCTGCCCACTTGCACGATGCGATCGTACCGCCGGATGGCCTCCTTCATGGCGTGGCCTTCACTGACGGTGTTACACGCCGGTTTTTCGACGTACACATCCTTGCCCGCTTGGCAGGCGTGAACCGTCTGCACCGCGTGCCAGTGGTCCGGCGTCGAGATGAGCACCGCGTCCACGTCATTCCGTTCCAGTAGTTGGCGATAATCGCCGTACTGGTCCACGCCGTACTCCAACATGTCGGCCGCTTCTTGGCGATGGTGGGCGTCCACATCGCACACGGCTACAACCCGCGCCTCGCCGCTGTGGTCCATGGCGCGCATCACGTGGCGGCCCATGCCGCCGTTTCCAATACACCCCAAGGCGATCCGGTCATTGGCGCCCCAGACCCGCTTGGGCAGAATCAAGGGCGCCGCGGCCGCCGCGCCCACCGCCAGAAACTGCCGTCTCGATACGAGACCCATGGGAACATCCTCCATATACCTCGGGGTTACCGCCGTATGGGATGGGTAGGCAGGCCTCCTTTACCCTCGAGCGGATTACACACGCCTAACGAACAGCCGGGACGCCCGTCATGCGGGCTCCTCAACCATGTCTTCTGGAAGCGCCTCTAATTCGGCATCCTCCTCCGCATCAGTAAGGCCAAGGACGTGGGCTATGACCCGCTCGTTGGTCTGAATAGGGATGCCGTTCACGGTGCGCATGCGCACGTCCAACAGGTAGTCGTCCAACACCTCGGCCTGCCGGGTCTGGAGTAGCCGTTCCCGCAATTCCTCCCGTTCCTCCGGGTATTGCTCGGCCCACATCTCCTCGCTGGGCGGGGTCTTCTCAACCAACTCAACGAAGTAGAACTGGCCCAGGAAATCACTGACTGGTCCGGCCACGGTTCCGGGTTCCCGGTGAGCCACGGCTTGATGCACGTGGCGGGGATTCCAGAAGATGCCGCCGGAATAGTCGAAATCACCGGCCGTGAAGGGATCGAGTTCACCGGTCTCGGCCACGAGTTCGGGAAACGCTTCCTCAAGCCCCTCAATCCCCTCGAGGTCCTCCGCGTCCCGAATCCGTTCGGCCGCATCCTGAAGCTTTTCCCAATACTCCGGCGTCTGCTCATAATCGGCCAGATAATCCTCCCGCACGTCCTCCATCACCTCTTCAAAGGGCAGGCGTTCGGGTTCGGTCATTTCGATGATCTCGGCCACGTACAGACGCCGGGGCGTCGTGATCACATCCGAGATATCGCCTTCCTCGTTGGCGGCAAGCCGGTTCCGGAAGGTGGGCGTGTCTTGCTCCAACACACCGTCAATGAGCGTGGTCTCGCGCGTGAACAGACCCGTTTCATGGACCTCCAGGCCGGCCTCCTCCGCGGCCGCGCGCAGATCGCCCATATCCCGGGCTTGCTCCACGAGCGCCTCGGCTTCCGCCTGCAACGCTTCCCGCTGTTCGCCGCTGAGCCGGGCCTCCACTTCAATGGCCCGCACATGGAGTTCACGGTCGCCGGTTTCCTCATCCTCGCGCTCATCCTCGGCCTTGAAGATGACATACGCATCGGCGCGCGCGACGGGTTCGCTCACTTCCCCAACCTCCAGATCGAGCAGCACCTGTTGATGGGTGGGCAACCCCTCATGCAAGGTGATCCAACCCAGGTCGCCGCCTTCCTCGGCTTCCGGCGCCACCGAAAACTCCACAGCCAGCTCGGCGAAGTCCTCCCCATCTTCCAGGCGCTCCAGGATGTCGTCCACCACATCCGGCTGGGGCGGCGTGAGAGAGAAGGACACAAACGCCGCGCGCCGTTCCGGCTCGGTTTGATAGTCTTCCGGCCGTTCGTCGTAGAACGCGCGCAATTCCTCTTCGCTCACCTCGATGTCCGGCTCGATCCGGGCGTATCGCACCTCGATCTCCGTGTGCTCCCGCTCGAATTCCTCGCGCACCTCCGATTCAAGCACGCGCACCGAGGCCATCACGCGGCGCGCGGCCAGTTCGCCTTCGGCGCTCTGCCGCAGCTCCGCGTAAATGTTGTCCCAATTAAGGCCGGGTTGGCGCACCAACTCGTTCCAACGATCCACGTCGAACTGGCCGGTCTCATCCCGGAAAGTGGGGTCCTCTCGCAAGAGTTCGGCCAAATACTGCCGGTCGAACGCGTAATTGGACCGCCGGGCGATGTTCTGTAGCAACGCCCGGTCAATAAGATCATTTAAGATCTGGGCCGCGACCCCCATTTGGGCCAGTTCCTGAGGCGTGGGGATGTCTCCGCCGAACTGCGCTTGCTGTTGTATGGCCTGGTTCAGGCGCTGTTGATACTCTTGGCGGCTGATCGCCACGTCGCCCACGATGGCCACGGGGCCATGCAACTCTTGCAGTTCACGGGGTGTACGCTGGCCTCCGCCCGAAAACATCCTGGCCCCCACGAAAGGAAAGACGATCAACAGTAACGTGGTCCAGAAGATCGGCCGGCGGTACTTGCGCAAATAATCTTGGAGCATGGACTCAGGGTTCCTCTTTTCTTTGGAATCGGCGCCCGCATGGCGGGGCGCGTGCGGATTACTGGACGCCGCGCAACGGCCCTAACGGAGACCATGTTCGCGCGGAAACGCCCGTGTTGCTAGGCAGAAATCGGACAGCCTACTAGAAGCAGTCCGACACTCCAAAACGCTATCACAAAGCTCCGGCCAAAGGCAACATCCGGCAGCGTTTTCGGAGCGTTCTCAATGCAACCGAAATTCGCTCTCTCCAAATGCATTCTGCTATGGTGATGGCGATGTTGGCGAGTTGCCGCCAGCCGCGTTTTGCGCCCGGATCATTTCGTTCCTGGCGCTTCAGGGGGAATCAGCCCGGCCTCAATGGATAGATCGCCGCTTCACGGAAGGCTTGGGCGAAGAAAAGGGGATGCAGCTATGAGCGACACCATGGAGGCCCTGTATCAGCAACGGCTTCAGCGCTACGTCACCGCATTGCGCAATGGCAAGCCCGACCGCGTGCCCGTGCGTCCGTTGGCCGCGGAATTCGTAGCCACTTACGCGGGCTACACCTGCCAGGAGATCACCCAGGATTACAACAAGGCCTTTGACGCGGTCCGCAAGTGCGCCAGCGACTTTCAGTGGGACGCATGCGTCGGCAACATGGTCTACGTCTGGACCGCGCTGACGCAGGCCATGGGGCTGAAGTACTACGCCTCGCCCGGCGTCGAGATAAGCGCCGACACGGCCTTTCAATACATCGAGCCGCCGGAGCATGCGGCGCACATGCTGCCGGAGGAATACGACGCGCTCATCGAGGATCCCACCGCGTTCCTATTTAATACGTGGTTCCCGCGCGTATCCAACGATGTGGACGCCCCCGGCGAGGCCGTCACCTTCCGCCATAACATGGCGCTCGTGAAGGGCGGCATGTCCATGCTCCAGTACTTCGGCGCATTGGGCCAACAAAACGCCCGCCTGCGCGCGGAATGCGGAACGCCGCCCGCCATCGGCGGCATGCTGAAGGCGCCAATGGACATCATCGCGGACAAGCTTCGGGGCTATATGGGCCTGACGAACGACCTGCTCACGATACCGGACAAAGTCATGGCCGCCTCGCAAGCCCTCGTGCCCCATCTCACCCACATGGCCGTCACCTTGTCCGGGGCGGATCCCGAGCGGAATGTCCCCGTCGCCTTTTGGATGCACCGAGGCTGCGTGCCCTTTGTGAAGCAAGAGCACTTTGACGCCATCTATTGGCCCACGCTGAAACAGGTCATCGAGGGTATTTGGTCGCACGGCCTTCAAACGCTGTTCTATGCCGAGGGCGACTGGACCGCGCATTTGGAAGCTTTCGCCGAACTGCCAGAGAAGAGCATTGTGTTCCACTTGGACCAAAGCGATCCCGTGGAGACGCAGCGGATCCTCGGCAAGAAGTTCTGCATTACCGGCGGCGTGCCCAACGCCCTCTTGGCGTATGGGAGCGAGGACGAGGTCCGGGCGAAATGCAAGGAACTCATCGACTTGTGCGCGCCGGACGGCGGCTATTGCATGGATGCCAGCGCCATCATGCAAAACGACTCCAAGCCCGAAAACGTCCGGGCCATGACCGATTTCACCATTGAATATGGCAAGTACTGAAGGACCGTAACCGAGACTGTCAATTGTCACAGGAGATTCCAATCGCTGGATAAGGACGCTGCTCTAGGGAGGGACAGCCCCCTTCCAAGGAGGGGAATTCTCCATCCAAAGCGGCGCCATCGGGTGAGGGGCCCAATTCCCCCTTTGAAGGGGGTGGCCCGGAGGGCCGGGGGATGTAAACGCCCGGCACACCGCCTTACCCGGCGATTGGGAAGGAAAGGAGTACCGCCATGAGTGAGCACACCACGCCTTCTTCTTCCCCAGCCGCCAACCGGGCGCCGGGCGTATGCGTACCCTGGGAGGAAAAACGCCAAGAGTTTCCCAAAATCATGGGAGATGAAGCTATTGTGAAGCGAACCTGGGAAGAAAACGATCAGCTCGCCTACCTGTTCATTTGGCATTGCTTGCTGTCGTTCTGACCCCTCCCCTTTTCGATCCAGGCCCGCTCACGCCCTCCCCGGCGCGTGGGCGGGCCATTTGGCATCCGTTTTGCAGCCCGGCGCAGGTTGGGCGCGCCCATTCGCCGGATATCGCAGCCTTGCAGGCGGCCACTAAATGCCGGCGAGACGCCGGCGGTACGTCCTCCCCCATTTGGCGAGAATGACTTTCTGTTTCAGGAGTTAACCCGCGGGTTGAATGAAAAATGAAAAGCCCTAGCGGATCACGCGCCAAAGGCGCGATAGCACGTAGCCGCGGGGAAGCGGAGCGCACCTCCAGGATCGGCGCCGTCCCCCGAGGCCCGTCCTGAAAGGACGGAACAAAGGCTTACCCGGTTGGGCGCGCATCCTCTTGACATGGCCGGGATCGTATGCTAGCATGTTGTTAGCACTCCCAAGGCGTGAGTGCTAACAGCCGTTTCCTCGACCCATTGGGCTGTGCGGCGGCTCTTTCTCCGGCAAGCGGCGCCTGCAAGAACGAAGCCGGGAATTCCCTCATTCCTGGCGCAAGGACACCACTCCGGAGCAATCCATTTTCCAACTGATGTCTGTTCGATAACAATTTGTGTTCGTTCAGGAAAAAAGAAAAGAAGGGGAGATTCACACCATGGCCAAACAACTGGCTTTTGAACATGAAGCGCGGGAAGCCCTCATCCGAGGGGTGGACGTACTGGCTGACGCCGTCAAGGCCACCATGGGCCCGCGGGGCCGCAATGTCCTGCTTGAGAAATCCTTTGGCGCGCCGAACATCACCAAGGACGGGGTAACGGTGGCCAAGGAAATCGAACTCAAGGATCCCTACGAAAACATGGGCGCCCGGATGGTGCGGGAAGCCGCAAGCAAGACGCAAGACGCCGCGGGCGACGGCACGACGACAGCGACGGTCCTTGCCCAGCACCTGATCAAGCGGGGTTACAAGCAAGTCACGTCGGGCGCGAATCCGGCCTACCTCAAGCGGGGCATGGAAAAGGCGCTCAAGGCGGTTCTCGACGGCATAGCCGAGGCGAGTAAGAAGATCCGCACGCGGGACGAGGTCGCCCAGGTCGCCACGATTTCAGCCAATGGCGATAAAGAGATTGGCGAACTCATCGCCGACGCCATCGAGAACGTGGGCGACGATGGCGTGGTCACCATCGAAGAAGGCAAAGGCCTCGAGAACGAGCTTGAGGTGGTGCAAGGCATGCGGTTCGATCGCGGTTTCCTGTCGCCGTACTTCGTGACGGACAAGGAGAACATGCGCGTCGAACTCGAGGAGTGCTACATCCTTTGCTACGACAAGAAGATCAGCAGCATCCAGGAAATGCTTCCTCTGCTTCAGGCCGTGTCGCAAAGCGGCAAGCCCTTGCTGATCGTCGCGGAAAACGTGGAAGGCGAAGCCTTGGCCACCCTCGTGGTCAACCGGATGCGCGGCATTCTCAATGTGGCGGCGGTGAAGGCCCCGGCGTTCGGCGACCGGCGCAAGGAGATCCTCCGGGACATCGCCACGTTGACCGGCGGCACGTTCATCACGGAGGAGCTGGGCAAGAAGATCGAGGACGTGGAACTCAAGGAACTCG
>SKRY01000319.1 GCA_007118235.1 Candidatus Hydrogenedentota bacterium
GGACCGCGGCCCAATGCCGGGCAGCGCCGATATCCAAGCACGGGGCGGCCCCTCGGAATGGGGCCGTGTCGAGTTTTGGACGGAACGCGGCCACAAGGACATGTCCTACCCGCCCACCCAGGAGTTCGGCGGTCCAGCGCCGGGCCGCAATCCGTGGATGCGGTACGACCTGTTTTTCCTGGATGACGACGGCTCCGCGATGCCAGGCACGCTTCCCCGGTTGCGCGAAGGCATTGAGCGCTTCTTCATCACGGACATCAACAACCCGGCATCGGGAGCCGCGGCTCAGAGCAGCATCCCGGTGATGTTCGACTCATGGACGCCCGGCGGCCGTTCCCGGTATGGGCTATTGACCCATGGCGAAGCCCAGGCGAGAGGACCCGCGAATCGTGAACACGGAAGCGTCGCGAATTTCAACCATATCCCCGGCGGCGCCAATGCGCTGTTCATGGACGGTCACGTCCGGTTCATCCGGTATCAGGAAGAGCCGCCCGTCATGTGGCTGGATCCCGACGACCCGGCAAACGAGCACAAGGTCGGCTCGGCCGTGGACTTGGTCATCCCCTGGCTATCCTCGGGCTGACCTTCGTTCACCTGTCATGCGGTTCGAGGAGGTGCGCAACCACCCAACACCGGATTGCATGGAATAGCAAAGGCCATGTAGCGTAGACGCTAAATCCCGAGGCTCCAACGGCTTGCCCATGTTGGGGCCTTGGGATTCTCATTTCCGCGCGAGGCCCATTACGTGATGCGGACGCGCGCGGACAAACTGAACACAAATGGGAGCTACCATCATGACATATCGCAGGCTAATCTCTGTTCCGGCGGCCGCGTGCGCGCTTATCTTGAGCGTTTCCCTAATGGGTGGGACCGTTTCCTTCGCTGAAACCGGAAACGAAGGGTTGCGGGATTCATCCTTTGGCGTAATCAAGGATCATTTCGACTGGACCGTGGATGGCGTGCTCACCCGGGGGATCGTGTCGCTACGGGATTTCGATTGGGCCGAGGAATTGGAGTGGGTCCGGGATTTCGAGTACGAAAGCCTTCTGAATACCAAAGAGGGCAACATCTCCTATGTGCCCCGGTATACCCCCGAGATGAAAAGCGCCCACGTCCAATCGCTGCGCGATTTGCCTTGGGTGGCGCCATCGAAGCAGGCCGATGAGAACATGGTGCTCGGCCAAACCCCGGGATGGCCCGACGACGAGGACCTCCCAACGTGGCCGTATGAGTATTACGAGAGCCCGGCCGTGCCGCCGCAAAACATCCATGGCTTCACCATCACGGATCCCGAGGCAGAAGATGACGAGAAGCTCCAGGTGGTGCTCGTGGCTGGAAATCACTCCAGCGAAATGCACGGGTGCTGGGCGCTTCATGGCATGATTGAATTCCTGGTCAGCGAGGATCCCCGAGCGGAAACGTTGCGCCGCAAGGCGGCGTTCCATGTGTACCCGCTGGCGTGTCCGGAGAGCCGCTACATCCATACGCGCATCCCGACCATACCCACGCTGGCGGGGCTGCCCATCCCCGAAGGCCGCGTGGCCGAGGCCTATCCCCTGCGGGGCGGGCCGGAACTGTATGCCTATTACGATTCATTGGAACATTGGAGTGATACCGGAGCGATGGGCGGCCGGCCGGACCACAACCGCGTGTGGGATACGGAAGGCCTATTCACCACCATCGACACCCTCGTTCCCGCCATGAAGGCGGACACCGGCGGCGAAGCGGACTACCTATGGGACTTCCATGGCGGCTACCCCCACGACCCCGGCGATTACCGGGGAACGGAGGAAGCCATGCAGTCGCCCTATGCCCAAGCCCTGGAAGCCCGGGACGCGCCTTATCCGGAAGTCCTCCGGCGGACGCAGGGGGGGGCCTCTGGGATGACGCGGATGTGGGCCACAAGCGAGGACGGCTTGAACGCGCACGCCTTCACCTTCGAGCCGGGTCAGCAGCTCACCAAGAAGCAAGCCCTTGTGGCGGGCAAGAACTTGGCGCTTGGATTCCACGACATCGTTACGGAATAATGGTGGAAACGCGGCCGGAGCACGTTGCCTCTCGCACTCCAGCCCGCTCTTGAGGAGGGAATGCGTCTCATGAAACGAAACCGTTTTGCCACGCTGGTGCTGTGCGGTCTTTGCTTGGCAGGTCCAACGGCGACTGCGGAGGAGGAAACCACCCTCCCGCGGGATTTCGAATACGCCTATGAGAAGGTGCTCGATTACTACGTCATCGAGGCGTGGCGCAGCCTGGACGAACCTGTGCCAGCGTACACGCCGGAAATGGTCGCCCGGCATACCGAGCTTGTCGGACGGCTGCCCTGGGTAACGCCAACGCCGAGCGCAAACGAACAGATGGTTCTCGGACAGACGCCGGGGTGGCCCTCAAACCCGGAGTGGCCCAACGACCCCGAAATCCCGCCGCGGAACATCCTCGGCTATCGGATTACCAACCCGAATGGCGCGGAGTCGAAGGTCAAGATGGTGCTAGCCTCCGGAAACCACGCCACGGAGTTCACGGGTAACTGGGTTTTGGAAGGCATGGTGAATTTCTTGGCCGGTGACGATCCGCGCGCGGAATTCCTGCGAGATAAGGCTATCTTCTATGTCTACCCGGATATCAACCCGGAAGGCCGCTACCAAGCGGTCCACCGCATTGACCTAGAGGCGGCGCCGGATCCCAACGCGGGAACCAACATGCGCAAGCGCGGCAATCCAGAACTGTACGCCGCCGGCGAACAAGACCATAACAGACAATGGGAAACCAGCGGCAGATTCTCAACCATCGACACGATCACCACGGCCATGAAAAAGGATACCGGCGGGAGCGCAGATTATCTCTGGGACATGCACGGCCCTCAGGAGCCGCCGAATTGGCGCTCCCCGCTCATGGAGGCCCGGATTAATGACTATGCCGAAGCGCTGATGACACTTGAGCCCGACGTGCTGCGCTGTGGGCCGCCGGGCGATTTCAAGGTCAACGTGGCCAGTGGTCCTCCGGGCAAGCTTTCGCTGTGGGCCGCAAGCGAAGAGGGACTGAATGTCACCTATCCCTACGTGTACGAACCGGGCGGGTGGACACGGGAACGCCTGTTGGACAGCGGCCGCAACCTGGCGCTGGCCCTGTACGAGGTGCTCACCGCCGAGTCCGAGGAAAATCTTTGAAGACCGCCATGCGGAAACCTTTCAGACAAGGGCAACCAACGAGGAGAGATGTGATGCATAAACATAGTTGGGCCAAGCTAGCCCGCACACTGCGTATCTCAGGCGCCATGACGTGCGCCCTGCTAATGGGATTATTGCTCGCGCCGCCCGCGATGGGCGGCGATCTTGATCTCATCGGGGATCGGCTCGATGGCGAAACCATGATGCGAGAGTATTTGCTCGGCGAAATCGACCGCCACTTGACGGAACTCCAAGAGGCCGAAGACGAACGCCTCGCCGACCCTATGGACACGGACGCGATCGAGGCGTGGCAGGCCGATCTCCGGGAGAACTTCATTGAAGCCCTTGGCGGTCTGCCCGATGCCGGCACGCCGCTCAACGCTCAAGTCACGGAGGTTATCGAACGCGACGGGTTCATTGTCGAGAAGGTGATTTATGAGTCCATGCCGGGGGTTTACGTCAGCGCCGCCCTGTTTCTGCCGGACGATCCCCAGTTCGAGCCGCCTTATCCCGGCATCTTGCTTGCCTGCGGACATGCCCACACGGGCAAGGGCAGCCAACTGTATCAAAGCGGCGCCGCCTTGGCAGCGCTCCATGGCATGGCCACGCTCGTGTTTGATCCCATCGACCAAGGCGAACGCCATCAGTTGCTCGACGAGGACGGCGATCCCATCTTCTGGGGCACGCACGCCCATAGCGCCTTGGGCGTCGGAGCCATCCTGCTCGGTCATAACACGGCCCGCTTCATGCTCCACGACATGATCCGCTCCCTCGATTATCTGGAGGAACGTCCCGACATCGACGGCGAACGGCTGGGGGCCATGGGCAATAGCGGCGGAGGCACGCAAACCTCCCATATCATGTCCCTGGACGATCGCATCAAGGCGGCCGCGCCCTCGTGCTACATTACGAGCTTCGACCGCCTCGTCAACACCCTCGGCCCGCAAGACGCCGAACAGAACATTTTCGGCCAGCTCGCATGGGGCATGGATCACGCGGAGTATCTCACCATGCGCGCTCCCATGCCGGTGATGGTGTGCGCCGCCACGGACGACTTCTTCGACATCGGCGGCACACATGCTTCCGTGGAGCGCGCCCGCCGGACCTTCGAGGCGCTGGGCCATGAGGACCGTCTTGTCCTCACGGAAACGGAGGGGTCCCATGGCTGGCATCAGCCCCTGCGCGAGGCGTCCGTTGAATGGATGTTGCGCTGGCTGAAGGACGAGGAAGCCACGGTGGAAGAGCCTGAGGACTTGGTGGTGCTCACCGACGAGGAGATCTTGGCCACGCCGGAGGGTGAAGTCCTCAAGCTGGATGGCGCACGCTCCATCTTTGACATCAACGCGGAATGGGCCCGCGAGAAGGCCGCGGAGGCCGAGACGCGCTGGGCGGAAATTGGCGCCGATCAGGCCCTTAAGGAAGTTCGCGAGATCCTCGGTCTGCCGGAGCGCGGCGCGTTGCCCGAACTCGAAATCGAGGATCTAGGCGAAGAGGAGCGCGATGGCTACACCATGCGCAAGTTCCTTCTCTGGCCCGAGGAAAACATCGTCTTGCCCGCGGTAACCATGACTCCGGACGGCGGCTTCGACGAGGTAATCCTCTATCTCGATGACGACGGCTTTGGAGCCGCTGCCGGGGTTGACGGCCTTCTTGCGGACTACGTTCACGAGGGGCAAGCGGTGATCGCGGTTGACCTCCGGGGCCTCGGCGAGACCCAGGGCTCGTGGGATTTCTACCGCGAACAATTTGGCCCGGACGGGCGCGAAGTGATGCTGGCCTACCTCATCGGCCGCTCCTACGTGGGCATGCGAACGGCCGATCTGATTGGCGTGACGCTGGCGGCGGGAGATCTTCTGGACACGGAGGCTCCCATTCGTTTGGTGGCCGATGGCCCCATCGTGTCGGTGGTGGCTTTGCACGCCGCCGCCCTTGAGCAGGACCTCTACGCCGAGGCGCGCTTGAGCGGCGAGATTGACTCCTTCGTTGGAATCGTCGAACAACCCCTCGCATACAATATGCTTGTCCACACGGTTCACGGCGCCTTGGACGTATACGATCTGCCCCTATTGCGGGAGGCGGTGGGAAACATGTTGACCTTGGATTGAACACTGGCGGGCTAGGAGGGATACCCGCACGAAAGGAGCACGACACCATGAAGCGCACACGCAGGGAGTTCTTGAAGACGGCGGGAAGCATGGCGGCGGCGGGCGCCGCGCTTGGCGGTCCCTGGGGAAGATTCGGGACGGCCTGGGCCAACGAAGAGGAAGGCCCCCGGCTTCGCGTGGGACACGCCCAAACCCCCGAGGAAGCGAGGCGGGAACTCGAGGAGTTCCGCGCCAGCTTCTCCACGCTCGCGGAATGGGAAGAACGCAAGGCCCGCATCCAGCAGGGCATTCTTGAAGGCGCCAAACTGGACCCCATGCCGGAGAAGACGCCGCTCAACCCTCAATACTCAAATAAGCGAACCTACGACGGCTACACCGCCGAAAGCGTCGCCATCGAGAGCTGGCCCGGATTCTACGTCACCGGCACACTTTACCGGCCAACGGAGTTGGAGCCGCCCTACGCCGGCATCCTGTCCGCGCACGGTCACGGCGGCCGCTTCCGGGCGGCGCGGCAAATACGGTGCGCCGTGCTCGCGCGAATGGGCGCGGTCGTTTTTCATTTCGACATGCCGGGCTACGGCGACTCCGAGGAAGCGGGCTGGGGCCACCGGGATATCCCGGAGGTGCTCCGTCTGATGATGTGGAACAGCATCCGCTGCATGGATTATCTTCATTCCATGGACGATGTGGACACCGAACGCATCGGCATGACGGGCAATTCCGGCGGCGCCTCGCAAACCTTCATGCTGTCAGCCATCGACGACCGCGTGAAGGTCGCCGTGCCCAGTTGCCAGGTCTCGGCCCATTTCTTCGGGGGATGCGTGTGCGAAAGCGGCATGCCCATCCATTGGGGTCCGAACCATAAAACCAACAATGCCGA
>SKRY01000473.1 GCA_007118235.1 Candidatus Hydrogenedentota bacterium
CGAATGAGCAGGGTTTCCAACGCGATGCGCTGGGCGAGACGCGAATCGAAATCCCGCGCGAGGTCCGCGAATTGTTCGATGATGCGGATGATCTGGGTGAGGGTGTACTGTCCGGCGCGCTCTTGCATGAGGGCGATCTCATCGTCCGGCAAGAACAAGAGTTGTTGCGGGTCCGCCGTCTTGCACACGAGCAGGTTGCGGTAGTATTGAAGGATATCCTGCAAGAACTGACTGAGATCCTTGCCCGCCGCCACCATTTCCTCGACCAGGTTGAGCAGCGTGGACACGTCTTTATCGCGGATGGCGTCGGAAAGACGGTGGAGCACTTGCCAATCGATAAGGCCAAGGACGTCGTTGACCTCTTGGAAGGTGATTTCGTCGCTGCAATACGAAATCACCTGCTCCAGAATGCTCTCCGCGTCGCGGACGCCCCCGTCGGCCGCCCGTGCGACGGTTTGCAGGGCTTCGTCGCTGCACGAGATGCCTTCCGCATCGACAATGCGCCGCAGCAGTTCGACGACCCGTTCGATGCTGACCCGCCGGAAATCGTAGCGCTGACACCGCGACACGATGGTGGCGGGCAGTTTCCGGGCTTCGGTCGTGGCGAGGATGAAGATGGCGTGGTTGGGCGGCTCCTCGAGCGTCTTGAGGAGCGCATTAAACGCGCCAGGGCTAAGCTGGTGCACCTCGTCGATGACGTAGATCTTGTACCGCGAGTGGCTGGGGGACAAGCGGATATGTTCACGAATCTCGCGGACATTGTCGACGCTGTTGTTCGAGGCGCCGTCGATCTCCATCACGTCGAGATTGTTGCCCGCCGCGATGCTCGTGCAGTTGCCGCATTCCCCGCAGGGCGTCGGCGTGGGCTTGTCCACGGCGAGACAATTCAGGGCCTTGGCCAGCACCCGGGCCGTGGTGGTCTTGCCGATGCCCCGGGAACCGATGAAAAGGAAGGCGTGGCCAATGCGCCCGGCGGCGATGGCGTTCTGCAGCGTCCGGGTTATGTGTTCCTGCCCCACGACATCCTCGAAGGATTGGGGGCGCCACTTCCGGGCAAGGACAAGATAGGGCTGACCAGCCATCACCACCTCGGAGAAAGAAAGAAAAATGACCCGCGCACCCGCCGTCGCACCCCTATCCAGAGCGGCCATGCGGCTTCCGGCTCGGGCCAGGAGCCCCTACAGCACACGGACTCTTCCGCCTACGGCTGCTTCCTTCCGGATCTGACCGGGTTTGGCGGCGGCCCGTTGAGTAGGACCCAGCCTTCAACGCCGCAAACCGCACGCCTGACCAAAGAATAGGCGGTTCTCGGGCGGGAATTCGACCTCGCTAAAGCGGATTGCGAGTACAGGACACCGCTAGCTTCCCGTCTAGCGCGGGTCAAAACCTTGAAGCGTTACTGTGTTCACACCACGGGGAACCATAGCACGGGCGGACCGCGTGGATCAATTGCGGCTTCGCCCGCAATGGCGCGAAGTCGCTTAAATACGCATCATTTTCTTTTTTTGCTTGCACGGAACGGACACCGCGGCGTGTCGGGTTTTCCGCTAATCCTCCCGAATGACTTCCACTCCATTGAGGATCGGCGGGTAATCGGAATTGTTCGCCGCGGCCAAACCAATCCGCAGCTCATTCGCGATGGCGACGCCGTTGAACTCGCGCATTACGCCCGCGTTGGGCGCGTCCGCTTCCGCGGCGATGTCGAAGTCTCGCAGCGCGTCTTCGTCTTGCAGCCGAACGCTGAACCGGCGTTGGCCAGGTTCGAGGGAATCGGGTTCGGCGAAGAAGAGACGCACGGTGTAGCGCACCTCGGCGTTGGCCTCTTCTGGAACCAGGGTCATGCGGATGCTCTCGGCGCCGCTGATGCCCGACGCGTACACCCAGTCCCGGCCGGCGGTTTCAAGGAGCGAGCTGTGTCTGTGAAAACGCAGCCACCCCGGATGCTCGGGCGTAACGGCTACCGGCAGTGCATCCGGCGCTGTCCCGCCGCGGCCGCCGGAGAGCAACGGTGTTTCGCTGGATTCGCCCCGCAGCGCCCCGATTTCCGGATGGGCCAGCCAAAGGGTTCCGCTCTCGCAACGCCGATCGCCCGGCGCGCCAAAGTTGACGCCGGCCCGCTGGATGGGGATCTCGGCAGCCGGAAGGTCGCCCGCGTACGATGTCCAGGTCTCCACGCCGGGGTCATGCACAAGGGCGAGCGAGGTCTGCAAAGGGTAGGCGCAGATGCACGTCCGCGTGTAGTCCGGCGCGCTCAGAACGCCCCCGGCCGCCACGAGATTGGGGGTGCAACCGGCTCGAAAACCGCCAATATCGGCGACGCCGCCATCCCCCGCCAGATCGTAGTAGCTGGCGGTGCCACGCCGGAAGGAAACCAGGTTCTCCGAGGCGATGAGTTGGGCGCAATTGCTGGCGCTCGGGAATCGCCACGGTATCCCCTCGCCGGTCAACGGATGCGGGCGCAGCCTGTCCTCTCCGGTCAATAGGTCGAACATGGCGCCGCTCACGATGATCGTCTCGTCGTGCAGCATGGGCGCATTGTGATACTCGGCCGCGCGTTCCCAGAGCGCCTCGCCCGAGCTAGCGCAATAGGCGGCCAGACGTTCGCCGGGGAACGGCTCATCCTCCAGCCCTTGTCTGCGGTCCCTGGCGGGCCGTCCGGCCTGAAGCAGCATGTCGTGAGGCTCGGAATAGCCCAGCCACGTGCCGAAAGTCGTTTCATCGTCTCGCCACAGCACGCCGCCGCCGCGGATGTCGATCGCCAACAGGCTGGGCCGGTCCGCCTCCTGCCCCCGGCGTTCCAGCAGGTTCAGCGCGCCGTCGGTGAGGCGGTCCATCACGTACAGCCGCCCGCCGCCCGCCGCGATCGCGTTGTGCCGGAAACCATGCTCGGCTTCCCGGGACCAAAGGATCTCCCCGGTGTGGCGGTCCAGCACGGCCAGCCGCCCGCTCGACGTGGCGTTCCACGATGTGTTGTTTCCGGGACGGCTGTCATCGAAGAATTGCGCGTCAAGCCCCGCGATCAGGAGATCCTCCCAGACGGCGATGTATCCCGCGTATTCCCACGGCCCGGCTTCATCCTCGTCATCCCCGGTGGGCAACGCGAATTCCGCCAAGGTCTCGCCGGTAGCGGGCTCAAGGCGCATGATGACATCTCCGCGTCTCACGTAGATCCCATCCTCAAGCGACACATACGGCGCGCCCACGTGATCCGCGCCGGGCTGGTGGCTCGTGGTGTCGTAGGGCAGTCCAATGCCGGGAAGCGATTTCTCCCATTGCAACCGCCCCGTGTATAGGTCTCGGGCGCTCAACGTATCGGGGCCAAGGATGAACAGCCGCCCCCCCACAACATGCGGAATGGGGCCGCGCCCATGACGGGGCAACACGTTCTCGTTGCTTGGGCCGCCGAACCACAGCAGCCCCAACGGTTCGCGGAGGTTGTCCCGCGACACGACCGTGTTGGCGGCGTTCGCGTTCTGGTGGGTCCAACTGCCCGCGCCGGGAAGCGAACCCGCCCGCGTCAACCGTGTCATGCCGTCCGCATGGTCCAACTCGGCGTTCGTCAAGTCCGCCTCGCGCACCCACTCTTCCAGCGTGTCTTGGTGCTCTTCCCCGGAAAGAAGCAGCCACGCCGATCCGCCGTAGGGGCGCAGGGAGCGGAACACCTGCTCGACACAGGCATCGTCCGCTTCCATCCAAGCCGCGTCTCCAACCACCGCGAGTTGCGCGAGATAAGGGGGCAGCGCCGCGGCGGTCAGGCTGTCCGCGCGCACCGTCACGCGTTCGCCATATAGCCCGGCTTCGTCCAAGTCGCGGCGAAGCTGTTCCGCCTTGTCCGTATCCGCCTCAAAAACAACGATATCCAAATCCGACTGGTCCAGCAGTTCCGTCAACGCCGCTCCGTCGCGCATACCGATGAGCAGGGCGTAGCCATTCACGGCGTCCGCGCCGTCCAGCATCGCTTCGATTCGCTCCGCCCAGACGTCATCGCCCTCCAAGACGCGGGGGCGTTCCTCCAGCGCGAATTCCGTCACGGCCTGCTCGCCTGGACCGAAGCCGTAGAGCCTTCCCTCCGTGGTCACCACGATGAGGCGGCCGTCGGCGGCCAACATGTTCCAGATCTCGCCCTCGACTTCGCCAATGCGGGAAACGCGGGCCGTGTCCTCGCCATCCGGTACGTCGATCGCAAGGACTTCGCCATCGGGTCCCTCGCCATAGAGGCGATTGCCCGCCTGGATGAAGACGCGCTCCACTTGCGCGTCCAGGCCGGCGGTCCACAGCTCGCGCAGCGGATAATAGTCGGCGGTGCGGCCCCTTCGGCAGGGCTCGCTTTCCCGCATCTCGCTGGCGGGTTCATGCGCATGCGCCATCAGCTTCCCATCGGCCACGCCCAGCAACGCCTCGTCATTGGCCACGGCCACGTCGATGAGGGGCCAACGCTCCAGTTCCGCCTCCCGTCCACGTTGAACGAGGGTCTCGGCGAGCGCGGGCGTGCGAATCTGAAGCATGAGTTCGCCGTCGGACACGCGGCCCGCCTCGCCCGTCACATGGAAGTATCCCCCCTTGGCCATCACGGCGTAACCGCCTTGCCCGCCCCATCCGCGGCCAAACGGCCGTGAGCCAACGTCAAGATACAGAAACTCGCCGGTGTCCCGGCGGTATCCCGCGGGCCGCGACCGCCCGTTGGGCGCGATCACCCGATCCTCGGTGGCCACGACATAGCCCTGTGGCGCGGCGCCCGAGAAGGAACCGCCGGCATGCGGCTGATCCACGAAGGCAGAGCCGCTGGTGCTGTTGGTCCACACCACCGCGCCCGTCTCGGCGTCGAGGGCATGAAGGAACACGCCCATCGAAGGCCAGACGCCTGCGGCGTAGTACACCACGCCATCCCGTATCGCGGGGCCCCCGCGCGCCGGCCATGTATCGATGAGCCGCCCGTTACCCAGAACCGTCCGCTTCGATGGTCCGCCGCGATGCTTCCACAGCAGCTCGCCCGTCGCCGCATTCAGGCAATAGAGGCGGCCATCGTCGGAGGCGGCGTACACGCGGCCATCCGCCGCGGCGGGCGCGAAGCGAATGGGGCCGTCGGCATAAAAGCGCCACTCCTCTTCGCCGGTGCGCAGGTCATACGCCGTCACACGGTCGCGCACCATGGAGGGTACGAAGAGCAACCCACCATACGCCACGGGCTCATAGGAAACATCAAAGGCCAGCTTGTCCCCGTCATCCTGCTGTTGCGGCCAGGCCCGCTTGGGCGCGGGGAGTTCGCGCACCCAGTGCAGGCTCAGATCGTGGGACAACTCATGCGGACTGGCGGCGGTCCGGTCTGCGTCGTACCGCCACATGGGCCAGTCGCCCCGCCACGAGGTCTCGTTGAGCGACTCAGCCGCGCCTGCGCTCAGCAATAGGGCGGCGCCCGCCACCGCCATGGCGGCGAGGCGAGCGCCCACGAAATGTGCGTGTTTCATGATAGGTCCTCTTTGGTATTCGAATGGCTGGGGGCGTTACTCCACGGTCACCAGCGCCGCCCAAGGTCCTTCGCCGGGCGTGGTCAGTTCCACCACCTCTCCGCCCTCGACGGTGGAGGCGTCTCCCCATTCGTTGGCGAGCACATCGACCCAGCGCAGCTCGTACGTTCCCCCGGCCAAGTCCAGGCCCACGGAACCGCCTTCCGGGAAATACAGCGCGTAGGCCTCGCCCGGTATCGCCGACAGGTAGGCCTCGTCCTCGGCGCGATCGCTCAGCAAATCGTTCATGGGCTCGGCCGCGATCAGGTCCATCTCATCCGCGATGTCGCGCAGACTCCGCAGATGGGCGAGGGTCACTTCGTTCATCCCAATGCCGCCGCCGGGCCGATGGTAGCGGCTGGAAGCCGCGCCGCCTAGGATGTTGCGCCACAGCTTGTGCTGGCCCTCATCGGCGCCGCCGCCATGCGACCCGCCGTAGGTCTTCACATTGTTGACCGGCCGCGGCGGATCCGCCACGCGTTCCCGCGCCCACTGGAGATTGTCCCACTGATCCTGGCCAATCTGATGGGAATTCTGGGACACGTCCACGAAGCTGTAGAGATCCGGGTGATCAAACGTGCGTTCATGCATCTCGTGATCGAGGTCCCAGGGGTCCCACATCTCCGTAACCTCAA